>JAYVDU010000381.1:0-30048 GCA_043749245.1 Bacteroidota bacterium
ATGTTGATTTTAGTATTGATCGAGTTATATAATTTCTTATCTGATGCTTTATCGATTTCAAAATAGCCAGAACGATATGCAACAAAGCCTGATGTTAAAGTAATAATTAACAAAATTGTAGCAATTTTTATAACTTTAGGTTGTGTCATTTGATTGTTTATTCAAATCTATTAAAAATTAGGTTTATTGTAACTTAAATAACGTTAAAAAATAGCTACTGATAAAAGTGAGAATAAATTAGCATACGAGTTTGCATAGTTTATTGAAGACGTTGTAATTATAGTATTGAATGATACATTAAAGAGGCTGTTTCAAAAGCCCTTAATTCCATAATCCAATAACTATAAAAAGTATGGCAAATAGTTTTTGCATTATGGTTTAGTTTTGAATCATTATTTTTCGTGTAACCGTTTTATCTTTTGTTTTGATACTTAAATAATACAAGCCACTTTGTAAGTGATTAGTTTTAAGTTTTATACTTTGTGCGATTGATGTTTCGTTTAAAACTACTTGTCCAAATGTATTTGTAATTTCAATAATTATGGGTTGTTCGGTCAGTTCTAGCGTAGTCGATAACTCCACATTTAAAACTTCTGTGGCGGGGTTGGGATATAATCTGATGTTTACATTATTATCTTGTAATTCATTAAGTCCAATTGTTAAGCAATAATTAGTGTCTGGTACAAAATTAGAAACCACTGTAATGTTTACAGTTTGAGTTGTAATACTATAAGACATATCACTACTTTTACTGATAACTGGTGATGTTATTGTTGAGAATACTCCTTGCCCTTTTATAAAAGTATAAGTAGTTGCGCTACTACAACTAGTTGAGATGGTTGAATCTATTGACTTTATAGCTGGATTATTAAGGCCATATCCCAGCCCCACATAATCTAACACAAAATGATTATCATACAAATAATGAAATGTTCCTTTTTCTTTTGGAACTATATTTACAGGAGGATTATTTGTCCATATATCATTAATTAATCTTGAAGTTATTACATGATTTCCTAATGAGTCAATTTTATAAATGTCATTATAATATCCCCCATAATATACAGGAGCTAAACCATCGCCTTGCCGTGATTGAGAAAAATATACATTTCCATATTTATCTTCCGTTATGTTATTAAATAAATTTTGAGGGCAATCACAACCATTATATGGTATACTATAAACGACAAAATCACCAACATATTTTTCAAATGCCCCAACTGAGAACCCTCCCCAACCATTTATTGACTGTCGGCTATAAACGTAAGTGGTGTTAGAAAAAAATTGTGATACATACGTGTCAATCAAGCCACCTTGTGGATAATTTAAATAGTTTGCTTTACCTTTTATTGAAGTGATAGAATCTAATAATTCTGAGTATCGAATTTTAAATATATTAACACTCGCCCCTGTAAAAAGCGAACCGATAAAATCATACTCCCCCACCGAATCATTAACAACTAGCCCAATACCTGATAAATTATTAAATTGATTTTTAAACTTCTTACAATATATGACATTACCAATAGTATCCATTTTAAACAAGCCACTGGTATGAGCAATCATGAGGCTGTTAGAATGGTCAAGCATCATATTTACAAAAGTTAAACTAGTTTTTTTACACCACACAATATTACCTGCTGTATCCATTTTGCCAACGCAGTTTTTATTTGCTATAAAAAATAGGGCATTAGTTTTAGATAACAACAGATTGCTAATTATCAAGCTATCATATCGTTTTACCCAAATGGATTGAAGGTGTTTATTGTATTTTTCAATTTGATTAAAATGAAATAAATAGATATTAGTGTCCTTGTCCACAACACACTCGTTTTGATTGCCTCGTGAAGCGTTAAGGTAAGGCAAAGCCTGAGAGAAACCTTTTAGCCCAATAACTATAAAAAGTATGGCAAATAATTTTTTCATGATGCTTTATTTTTGAATCATTATTTTTCGTGTAACGGTTTCATCTTTTGTTTTGATGGTTATATAATACAAGCCACTTGGTAAGTGTGAAGTGTTTATAGTCCTCACCCCCAGCCCCTCTCCCAAGGAGAGGGGGGACAGTACAATTTCTCCTAAGCTATTTATAATAGTAACCATAGTGTTTGGTTCTATCCCTTCTCCTTCGACCCAGACTAAGGTGAGGCTTTCATTAATGGGGTTAGGATACAGCCTCACCCCCAACCCCTCTCCGAAGGAGAGGGGAGCAAGCCCGACGCCATAACCACATGACGCTGAGCTTTCACAAAAATTACTATCTACTTTTAGGAGCCATATATCTTCTGTGCCGGTGCCTCCATTAGCAAATATGGGCGATGCAAACCCAGCAAAACAATAACCTCCATCATTGGTTTGTACCACATCTCTAAAATAATTTTGGCTACCGGGCATTATGGTATATTCTCTACTAAATATACTATCACCGTTTTGGGTTATTTCATAAGCCATACCATTTACAATACTTGATGAGTAACCAATAGTGCCACAGGCAACAAAATTATTTTTATGATTAATTAATAATTTATAAAAATCATGGCCAACAAATTTATCTCCGTAGCTTTTACGCCAAATTAAATTTCCATTAGCATCCAATAATCCTAAGGTTGGTTTTCTATAAACACCATCAGGGCCAGTAGTAAACGCATCATCACCTGTAAATGCGATATTACCATTAGGCAATTCCATAACATCTAAACTACCTGCGGCATAATTAGTTGATGGATAAAAATATTGCCATATAATAGCCCCGCTTGTATCAATACGTAATCTCCACCATAACTACTATTATGTCCTCGTTTTAAACCGCTAATTAATAAATTGCCATTTGAACAATGTTTAATTGTGTAAGCACTTTCATCCCAACCAGCTATACCTATTTTCTTTTTCCAAAGTTCGTTACCAGCGGCGTCTGTTTTTATTAATAATATATCAGCATTAGTTTGCAATGTATCATCTACATAACCCACCATGTATATTTTATTATCGGAATGTTTTACAAAACCGGTACTAACGTTTTGTTGATTTAAAAAACCATATTGATGATATTTTATGCTATCTAAATTGGCATCAAAGCGCCATAAAAAACTTGAAATTTTATACCCAGAAAATGCCCTACTACCACATACATAAAACTGACTACCCATTCTTATATATTTACCATTATTGGGTAATAAATTATCCCCTTGGAAACCATAGGTTTTTTTTTGTAAGGTGTACCGTCTTGATTTAATAGGTAGCAACTAAGCCCCCAATGAGAGCCAAACACCCCTTCAATACCTATGGTTAAGTATTTATTTTGAAACGTATCAATGCTGTTCGTAGCATCAAAATTACCTGTGGCGTCATACCTATTATTAAAATAAATTTGTGCTTTTGTTTTCATCTTATTTTATAATTACAACTTTATTAGCTTTTAATAAGCCATTAGCGGATATAAATAGAAGTTTTTTCATTAGAATGTTTTTGTTAATTAAAGGTAAAACTATTTATGTTAAAAGCAAATTTCACATTAAAAATGATGGGGAAATGATGCGAGTTCGATTAACAATGCTTTCCACCCATACTTACTTCTCCAACAGGGAACTAAACCTAACGCAGTTGGCGTAATCCGAGGGTGGCATTATGCATTTTTTTAATTACTGAGATACTCTACTTAGCATTAAGCTTTCTATACTTAGCGCCAAGTAACCCACGATTGACATTGCTACTTAAAAACGTGGCGCCAATGTGTGTTTGATTGGAGCTAATTTGTGTTTGATTGGTGCTAATCACGTATTGATTAGCGCCAATTTTTTTATTATTGACACCAATCATACAACGCTTGGCGCCAATCACAAAAAGCGTAGCGTTACTATATGCTTGCTTAGTGCCTATGACTCTGTAATTAGCCCTAATCTTTTGTTGCTTAGCATCAAGCAGGCTCACAGTTGCATTAATTATACCTATTGTTAGTCCTTTAATTGTATCCTTAAAACGAATCGCAACGCCATTACCTATTACATTAGAGTGCTTAGTATGTTATGTTAATTTAGTAATACTTTACGTCAAAAAAATAGCATCAAGCAAAAACTTAATTTAAGATATTTTAAGAAAACGTTACCAGTTAACTGCAAAAATTAACCACTTACAAAGTGATTGTGTTAATGGATGTTAAAGCCACAATTTTGGCAAAGCACTTGCTGTTACTAATCAAAACAAAGCGATTGTGTTTATAATAAAAATTAAATCGCTACAAGTATTTGCTAGCCTTGCTTGTTTACTCAAAAGACTTCCTAAAAAATAAATCAACAACAATCAACAATAAAAAAATAGAAATTATGGCAAGCTCATATAATTATATTCCTAACAGCGATAGCGATAAAGGAATTTGGATGAATAACTTTAAATTAAAAATTGCAGTGCATGGCTCAACACTTGGGCTCGTCGCAGCAGAAATAACTAATATACAAAAAGATGCAGATATGTTTTTGTATATTTTAAATATGCATGAAGCTTATAAGCAAACAGTAAACAATATTAGTGCTTACAAAAACTTATTAAAGCACGCCGTTGGTCAGCAACACTTAGGCGCATTACCTATAGCTCCTATATTACCCACAGCGCCAGCTACAGTTTCGGAAGGTGTATTTGATAGAATTAGCAATGTTGTGAAACGAGCTAAAGCACATGCTAACTATACCGATGCTATTGGTAATGATTTGGGAATTATTGCTCCTACACAAACCATTGATGTAAATGCCATGCAACCCGATTTGAAAATCACCATCGATGCTGGTCGCCCTCATATTAAATGCAATAAAAGCTATGCTGATGCTATTGATTTGTATGTTGATAGAAACGATGGTGCAGGTTTTGTATTAATTGGTCGTTTACTAAAACTCGATTACATTGATGTGGTTAATTTGCCTTTAAATACTGCTTTAGCAGAGTGGCATTACAAAGCCATGTATGTGATAGGCAATGACAATGTTGGTTTAATGAGCCCAATTGTAAGTATAGTTGTAAAAAAACTGTAACAACAATTTGCAAATAAAAAAGCCTCCATCATTAATTGATGGAGGCTTTTTACTGCTTATTTTAGAGTTTGGTCATGTCAATTTTTCTAGGTGTTAGATCCTGAAACAAGTTCAGGATGACCGTAAAATTGACTTTTGAGACAGTCTCTCTTTTATTTTAAAGATTTAATTTGTTGTGCATGTTCTTTTGTTTTTACTTCTGTAATCACATGCTTAATCATTCCCTTTTCGTTGATAATAAAGGTAGTACGAATGATGCCATCATAAATTTTTCCCATAAATTGTTTGGTTCCCCATACGTCGTAATCCTTTATGATTTTCATATCTGTATCCGCCAGGAGAGAAAAAGGAAGCTCAAATTTATCAGCGAATTTTTTATGCATTTTTTCATCATCGGCGCTTACACCTAACACTATATAATTTTGTTTAGTAAAATAGGTATGTTCATCTCGCAAGCTACAAGCTTCCATGGTGCAACCAGGCGTATTATCTTTTGGATAAAAATAAAGCACGATGGATTTACCTTTTAAATCGGCAGATGAAATAACGTTACCATGCTGGTCTTTTGCTTTAAATACAGGTGCTTTGTCGCCTACCTTTAATTTGGTATGATGTGCTACAAACTTAGGAGCTTTACTAACTACATTAGTTTGAGCTATTGGTTTAGCAACTGTCTTTTTATCTGAAGTAGTTTTTTTTACAGTAGGCTTAGTAACTTTTTCAGTCACGGCAGGACTTAATACTTTTTTGCTACTTGCTTTTTTTAAGGGCATTTCTTTTTTAGCCATTTTTTCTTTTTTTTCAAGTAACGGTTGAGGTTTCGTTTTGTTTACAACGTTTGTTTTAAAATACTGGCACCATTCAGTTAACGGGCATATTTCACATTTGGGCGAACGCGCTAAACAGGTATAGCGTCCGTGTAAAATGAGCCAATGATGCGCTGTTGCAACATGTTCTGTTGGAATATGTTTCATTAATTGCAACTCACTTTGCAAAGGTGTTTTAGCTTTTGTTAAACCTATTCGGTTCGATACTCTAAATACATGGGTATCAACAGCCATGGCAGGTTTTTTATAAACGACAGACGCAACGACATTTGCTGTTTTCCGACCAACGCCAGGTAGTTTAACCAATTGATCAATTTCGCTTGGAACAACTCCATTGAAATCATGTATTAACATATTGGCCATACCTACTAAATGTTTGGCTTTGTTATTTGGATAACTGACGCTTCTAATGTAATTGAAAATAGTTTCTGGACTTGATTTAGCAAGAGCTTCAGCGGTTGGATAATCTTTAAATAATTTGGGAGTGACTTTATTGATACGAACATCGGTACATTGTGCGGAGAGAATAACAGCAACAATTAGTTCGTAAGGATTAGTATAATGGAGTTCTGTTTCGGCAATTGGAACGTTTGTTTTAAAATAATTGATGACTCCTTCGTAACGTTCTTTTATTGTCATTTTATAGATATATTATATTACATTTTAAATAAGCCGTATTTCAGAATACAGAAAATGGCTCTGAATCCATCTTTCCAGCCAATTTTTTTTCCTTCTTCATAAGTTCTTCCATAATACGAAATACCAACCTCATAAATTCGAAGGTCTTTTATGCGCGAAATTTTTGCAGTTACTTCTGGCTCAAACCCAAAACGATTTTCTTTTAATTCTAAACCTTTGATAATATCGGCTCTAAATAATTTATAACAGGTTTCCATATCGCTAAGGTTGAGGTTTGAAAACATATTAGACATCATCGTCAACATTTTATTACCGATAGAGTGCCAGAAGAATAAGATACGGTGAGGTTTTCCGCCAATGAAACGGCTACCAAAAACAACATCGGCAAAGCCACTTAAAATTGGTTTGAGTAAAATAATATATTCTTCAGGGTCATATTCTAAATCGGCATCTTGAATAATAATATAATCGCCACTCGCTTCTTTAATGCCTGTATGAAGTGCAGCGCCTTTACCTTTATTAAATTCGTGTTTACGGTATTGGATATTAAAATTAGTGTTTTCGGATTGGTATTTTAAAATGGCTTCTTCTGTATTATCTTTCGAACAATCGTTTACGATAATAATTTCCTTATCAACGCCATCGGGAAGTTTAACAGCTTTAATTTTATTTAAAATTAAATGAATGGTTCTGCCCTCGTTATATGCAGGAATTACAATGGATAATAACATAAGCACAAATATAATATAATTTTATATAAAGACTTTTTGGTTCTTCGACATTTTTAGTGGAATTGAGTTAAATAAACAAACGCATACGTTGGTAAGTGTGCGGTAGGTTTTGGCGAAAAGAAGCGATATACAGATTTTTCTGGCAGTGCTGCGAAGGCTTTTTGAGCGAAGAAAAAATGGATATGGCTTTTCGCCTTGACTTTTGTATCTTTTGGTCAAGCAAAAGATAATAAAAAATTAAATTCCACTGTTTTTGTCGAAGAGCCGACTTTTTTTGAAAAAAAACTGTAACAACATAAAAGGCGATATACTCGCCTTTTATGTTGTTGTTTAAAATTATTTATTCCTTTTTTTCAAGAATACTATGTCGTTTACTGTAAAGAAAGTATACTACCAAGCCTACTAACATCCATAAGAAGGCTGCTTTTAAGGTAAATAGGTCTAAAGCAACGATCATCCCCATACAGATTATAATCCCTAAGATTGGAACTAAAGGAACTAGAGGTGTTTTGAAAGGACGAGCAATATCAGGGTTTTTCATTCTCATAATCCAAATTCCAGCACAAACTAAAACAAACGCAAATAAAGTACCGAATGAAGTTAAATCTCCAGCAATACTGCCTGGTACAAAAGCAGCAAAAATCCCTACGAAAATAAATAATATGTAATTAGATTTATATGGTGTTCTAAATTTTGGATGTAAATCAGAGAATGCTTTAGGTAATAGTCCATCATTTGACATAGAATAAAAAACACGAGATTGCCCCATTAACATAACTAGAATTACTGATGAAAATCCAGCTAGAATAGCTACTGTAACACTAGTACCTAGCCATTCATATCCATGCATGTATGTTTTGATAGCATAAGATACAGAGGCTTCTTTTCCTGCTAGTCCAAATTCTTTCCAGTTCGCTACTCCAGTTAAAACGTGGGAAAACAGGACGTATAATACTGTGCATACAGCTAAAGAACCAAGAATACCAATAGGCATATCTTTTTTAGGATTTTTCGCTTCTTGAGCAGCTGTAGAAACAGCGTCAAATCCAATAAAAGCAAAGAATACAATGGCAGCGCCTCCCAAAACACCACCCCAACCCCATTTGAAAAAACCGTCGTGTCCAGGAGTTCCTTCGGGAATTAAATATGGCGTATGATTAATTGGATTTATAAAACTCCAACCAATTACAATAAACACTAATACTATAGCAACTTTAATAAACACAATGATGGCATTAATAAATGCAGATTCTTTTGTGCCTTTAATTAACAATAAAGTTAATGCTAATAAAATAGATAATGCTGGAGCATTAAAAATTCCAGATTGCGTAGTTACCATCGCAGATAAATTGGTTGGTAAACTTTTAATAACATCATCCGATAAAACTAAAAATCCTTGTTTAGCTGCGGTTGCAAATTGAGCTGGAATTTCACCTTGAAATACAAACTTATTAATATGTTCAAATGGGGAATGACACCATTCATAAGGAATGGCACCACCAAGTAAATTATTTAGATATTCACTCCAAGCAATAGAGACAGTAGCGGCTCCAAGGGCATATTCCATAATTAGAGACCAACCAATAATCCATGCAACAAATTCTCCCATAGTAGTGTAGGCGTATGTGTATGCACTTCCAGAAATTGGAATCATCGCTGCAAATTCAGCATAGCATAATCCAGCAAAAGCACAGCCTATGGCTGCTACGACAAATGATAATGTAACACCAGATCCTGCCGCTTCAGCAGATGCGGCCGCAGTTCTTACAAATAAACCAGCCCCTATAATTGCACCAATTCCGAGTGCTAATAATGAACCAGCACCAAGAGTTTTTTTAAGACCATTTTCGTTTGACGCAGAATCAGCTAATAATTGAGTTAATGATTTTTTTCTGAAAATATTTGACATAAATTTTCCTTTTTTATAATATTTTAAATTGATAGTATCATCCAAATATATATTATTTTATTGAATAAACGCAAATTGAAATACCTCACTTTGTAAATTACATTTATTACTTTAGCAGCGTGGAAAATATAGAAGAAGAACAGATCAATTCAAATCAATCAGGTATTTTGCCTAAGCCTGTATTTGTGCAAGATAAAAAAAACTGGATGCGCAAATCGCTTATAAGTATTGCTATTTATGCCTTCATATTTATGGTTATTTTAAAAGTAGAGCCCATTTATGGTGCCGCATTGCTCATTGTTTTGCTTATTCATGAGTTAGGACATTTTTTTGCGATGAAGGCGTTTAATTATTCTAACCCAAAACTATTTGTATTACCCATGTTAGGCTCATTTGATACAGGGCAAAAAAGCGTTATTACGCAACGCCAAATGAGTGTGGTTATTTTAGCAGGACCCATTCCGGGAATCTTAATTGGTATAAGTTTATTAATAGGGAACTATTATAACCCAAATGAAAAAGTAGAAATGTTAGGCGAGATTTTTATGGGATTAAATTTTTTCAACCTTTTACCTTTCATGCCATTAGACGGTGGCAGGCTTTTAGAAACAATCTTCATTAAGCAAAATCATAGTATTAGAGTTGTATTCACCATAATCTCCATTTTGTTTTTATTGTTTTTTACTTTAATGTTTCAAAATCCTTTTTTCTTAATTATACCCGTTTCAATGATTCTTGAATTAATGACGGAGATTAAAAATCAAAAGATTCGTGATTATTTAACTCAGGAACACATAAATTATGTGAGCGAATATAAAAATTTACCCGACAAAGATTATTGGATTATTAGAGATTGTATTTTATTATCTTTCCAGAGGCGTTATGCTATGGTTCAGGCAGGCGTTTATCAATACACATTGATTGAAGCTAATATTATGCAACACGTTAGTTCTATTATTATAACACCGGTTACCAAAGATTTAAAAATAATTGGGAAGATTTTGTTGCTAATTATTTTTTGTGCATTTTTATGTATACCTCTTGTGTATTACGTTCCAAAGGCCATTGAGGCAATAAAATCTATTGTTCCATTAACTAAGTAATTAAAACAATGAAAAAAATATCTTTATTTATTTTACTGTTCGCTTTTGGGTCTAGTATTTTCTCTCAATCGCTTGATTTTACGATGCTTCGGGCTATTAATAAAAATGATCACCCTAATTGGGATAAAACGATGCGCATTACATCTACCTCTATTTATCCTGTGATGGTAGCGGCTCCAGCTAGTTTACTATTATCAGGATATATAAATGATGATAAAATTATGATGCGAAATGGCGTTAAAACAGCGGTTGCTATTGGCTTAACGGTTTTATTAACCACAGGTTTAAAATACAGCTTTAAGCGCGAACGTCCTTTTCAGCAATATCCTAACGACATTGTAAAACGAGATGATGCAGGCGGTTTTTCGTTTCCATCCGGTCATACGTCCGTTTCCTTTGCTGCCGCCACAGCCCTTACGCTGTCTACAAAAAAATGGTATGTAGCAGTGCCAGCTTATTTATATGCTTGTTTTGTGGGGTATTCGCGTATGCGATTGGGGGTTCATTTCCCGAGTGATGTTTTGGGTGGTGTTGTAGTAGGCATAGGTTCTTCTTTGCTTGTTTGGCAAGTAGATAAGTGGTTAAAGAAAAATTAGAATAAATTTGCTTTATTTTCTTTTTGCTTAAATCAAAAAGAAACAAAAAATCAATTCAAAAATATGCTCTGCGCTCCTCTCGGAATTCTACGGATTTTACGCTACCGCTAAATCCTTGAATTCTCGATTCACCGCAACTCTGCCCGCATTTTTGACAGGCCTGCGCACTCGTATTATTGAGCTTTTTGATTTAATTCAACTATTTAATTAGGGTTCGCTCATTTTATTAAATTTTTAATAAAATCAATAACCTACAAAGGTTATATTAATTTTAAGTTCACGGTATTTTAAAGTACTTCCACAAAACCCTTGCATCTATTTTTATCAAACTAATATTCACATTGGTAAGTGTGCGGTGGATTTTGCCAAAACGGTGTGAAATCCTAATTTTTCGGGAGGCTAAGCGAAGGCATTTTGTGCGACGAATTGCGAAGCACTCATTTGTGCCAAATTAAAAAACAATATAAACGTTAATAAAAATGGATTTGGCGTTTTGGCTTGACTTTTTTTGTTACTTTTTTTTGTCA
The DNA here is from genome assembly GCA_043749245.1 of Bacteroidota bacterium. GTDB lineage: Bacteria > Bacteroidota > Bacteroidia > B-17B0 > Aurantibacillaceae > UBA4416. Next base: position 11,351 of record JAYVDU010000381.1, read on the forward strand.
AGGAAAAAAACGTAAAAAAGATGATTAAGTTTTTGTGTGAACCCTATTTAAGAAACTTACTTGATTGTTTTATCGTAACTTACAAATAAGTTAATATACATTAATCTTGAAATCCTCATGGTTACAGGGAATAAAACAACCACTAACCCTAAAAATGAAAAAAGAAAAACCATCAGATTCAATTTTAGCAGAACAACCATCACCAAAAATAAAGCTATACCATAAACTATATTTAATCCATAACTCACATACATAGCGCCATAGTAAAAACCAACTTCTTTATTAAACAGCTCTCCGCAATGATCACATTTTTCATGCATGTTTACAAATGTTTTTAAATTGTAAGCATGTTTATCAATAAAAAAATCTCCCTGGTGGCATTTAGGACATTTATTATTTAGGATGGAATATAGTTTAGTGTCTTTTAGCATGCATCAAAAGTAAGTTAAAGTTTTAATTCGAAGATGACTATAATCATATTTAAATTTAACTCTTTGATGCACAAGTTTTCGAAACAGTTTTAACATCTGTTTTTTCTATAGCACCAAATCCGCCATCAACATCAATGAGTTTATGAAAACCCTTTCTTTTTAATAAAGAAGCTGCAATCATACTTCTATATCCACCAGCACAATGAATATGGTATTCTTTTTCCTTATTAAGTGTACCTTCCCAATCAGTAATAAAATCAAGAGGATTAGAGCACACGTTTTCTAAATGACTTGATTCATACTCTCCGGGTTTACGGACATCTAATACATTTATGGTTGTTGAGTTATAGGCTTTAGCAAATTCCGTTGCAGAAATAGACGTGATAGTCGAGATTTCTTTTCCTGCTTTTATCCAGGCTTCCATACCTCCTTCAACAAATCCTATGCAATTATCATAACCAACACGGGTCAATCGCATCACCGCTTCCGCTTCTCTGCCTTCTGCCGTCACAAGGATAATGGCTTGTTTTAAATCGGTAATTAAAGCGCCTACCCACGGTGCAAATTGCCCGTCTATTCCTATAAAAATAGACTGAGGAATATGTCCTTTAGCAAATTCTTGTGGCATTCTAACGTCTAAAATAATGGCTTTAGTTGTTTTTAATAAATCTTCCGTTTCCTTTATAGATAAAGGCCTTGTGCCATTAGATGTTATTTTATCATAATTACCGTAACCATTTTTATTAAGCTTAGCATTTTTCGCAAAATACTGTGGCGCAGGTAAAATACCGGTAGTTAACTCTTTAATAAATTCGTCCTTAGTTAAATTACCTAAAGCATAATTTGTTTTCTTTTGATTACCAAGTGTATCAAAGGTTTCCTTACTCATGTTTTTTCCGCAAGCAGAGCCGGCTCCGTGAGCAGGGTATACAATGACATCATCCGGTAAAGGCATAATTTTGTTATGTAACGAATCATATAACATCCCTGCTAAATCAAACTGCGTTAAATCAGATTTAATAGCCAAATCAGGGCGACCTACATCACCTATAAATAGCGTATCTCCCGAGAAAATACAATGCGGTTGTTTGTTTTCATCCAGCAGTAAATAAGTAGTAGACTCTAAGGTATGCCCAGGAGTATGAAGCACCTTGATGGTTAGTTTACCAATTTTAAATTCTTGGTTATCTGTAGCAATAATGCTTTTAAAATCTGTTTGAGCATTAGGTCCAAATACGATCTCTGCGCCTGTATGAGCCGATAAATCCAAATGCCCAGAAACGAAATCAGCATGAAAATGTGTTTCGAAAATGTATTTTATTTTAGCGTTATTTTTTAAGGCCAAATCTATATATGGCTTGTATGCTCTTAATGGATCTATAATAGCGGCTTCTCCTTCAGATTGAATGTAATAAGCGCCTTGAGCTAAACAGCTGGTATATAATTGTTGTACGATCATAGTGTATTTATGTAAAACAAATTTAAAGAATTTATGAGTTCATTTTTATTAAATTTCTAAACATATTGCACTTATCTGTCTCTATAATAGAACTTCAAAGGTTGCCTTCTTAAATATCGCTATGTATTCATATACCGCTTTTTAGGTATTTGTTTAGAACTATTCTAAATATACTTTTGCCCTGTAAAATTAAAACTATGAAAAATTTTAAACACATCATTACATCCATTGCCCTAATAGGCTCCATAAGCAACCAAGCACAGGTAATTACCAGAGAAGATTCGTTAAGTGCCGGTTTAGTAGCAAAAAATGCCCCTACTGTTATTTCAGGTTACGGCCAGGCTAAAGTTGAATACGATTTGAAAAACAGAACTGGTGTGGCCAATTTAACCCGAAATGTCTTATTCATAGGTCATCGTTTTTCAAATAAAATTTCTTTTTTCTCTGAAATGGAGATTGAAGATGCTAAAATTGTTGGAGGAAAGCCTTCAGGGGAAATATCCATGGAACAATTATTTTTGAAGTTTAATATTAATCGAAATAATTACATTGTTGGGGGCTTGTTCATTCCTCGTATAGGAATTATTAATGAAAACCATTTACCCACTACGTTTAATAGTAATGATAGGCCTTTTGTTGAACAGTTGGTTATTCCATCTACTTGGCGCGAATTAGGAATTTCTGTTTATGGGCAAATTCCTAAAATTCCGGGATTAAATTATTCGGCAGCGATTATGAACGGATTAAGTAGCGCTGGTTTTCAACAAGGTAGCGGTTTAAGAGAAGGTCGTTTTGAAGGGAGTAATGCTTCAGCGTCTAATTTAGCGGTAACAGGAGCTTTACTATACTACGTTAAACATTTTCGTATTCAGGCTTCAACATATTATGGAGGAAGTGCCGGAGTATCAAAAAAGCAAGGAGATAGTTTGCATATAGATTATGGTGCTTTTGGAACGCCTGTATCCTTGAGCGAAGTAAATGTACAGTATAATGGTACAAAGGGGTTTCATTTTAAGGCCTTAGGAGCCTATGTATCAATTAAAGATGCCGATAAAATAAATTTAGCTTATGCTAATAACACACCAAGCAGTATGTATGGTTATTATGTAGAGTTGGGATATAATTTATTTCAATCGATAGATAAATTAAAAACGCAAAGTATGTTATTATTTGCTCGTTACGAGTCAATGGATTTGAATGCGAATGTTCCTAAAAATGGAATAGAAGATGGGTTGCAACAAAAGCAGTATGTGGTTGTAGGCCTTCATTATCAGCCATTAAAAGGTGTATCCGTAAAATTAGATTACGTGTATCGTGTTACGGGGGAGTATAACAAAGCATTGTATGTTACAAATCCGTATGCCACTAATACACCATTTTATACAAATTACCAATTTATTAATTTAGGAATTGGCTATAGCTTTTAATTATGCAACGTAGAGAATTTATTAAATCATCTTGTATTACCTGTGCCTCATTAGTTGGTGTTAGTGCTTTGGCATCTTTACTCCAATCGTGCGCTACATTGCCAACTTTAAAAACAGTTTCTAAAGAAAACATCATTTCTATTCCAGAAACGTCGTTTTTAGAGAACCAAAACATACTCATTTTAAAAGACCCACAATTAGAGTTTGATATATTGGTAGTGAAAAAGAAAGACAATACTTATAACGCCATTTATATGCAATGCTCACATCAAAATCAACCTCTGTCGGCCAATAAAACAGGCTTGTTTTGCGCATCGCATGGTAGTTCTTTTGACTTAGAAGGAAATGTGACTGTTGCACCAGCAACAGATCCATTACGTAAATTCAAAACGGAAGTAAATAATTCTGTAATCAAAATTTATTTAAGTAAGTCTTAATAGTATAAATACTCATCATGCCAATAAGGTAAACACCACTGTTGATGATTGGTATATGATGTGACAATAAAAAAACAATAACATTTACATATGAATAGAAACAACACATTAAAAATTATTTTTTTAGCAATAATAGGTTCTATTATTTTTTCGTCTTGCCGAAAAGCAAAACCAGCAGACGAAACAACTAGTGCAACTAGCGGTACACTTAAAAAAGATATATTGGTTGATTTATCAGCAAATGTAATTTATGCGACGTATTCTGATTTGGCATACAACGCAAATGCATTACAAGTATCCATTATTACGCTTAGTAATACGACTAATGCATCAAATTTAGTAGCTTCTCAACAAGCATGGAAAAATGTAAGAAGCGCTTGGGAACTAAGCGAAGGATTTTTATTTGGCCCTATAAGTATTGATAACATTGATCCTCGCATTGATACATGGCCTATTGATTTTGCTCGGTTAGATTCTGTATTATCATCTTCGGCTGTTTTTACTACAATCTATATGGATAATTTAGAAGAATCATTAAAAGGTTTTCATCCCATCGAGTATTTATTATTTGGTAATAATGGTAATAAAACAGCGTCTTCATTTACATCACGTGAGCTGGATTATTTATCTGCTTTATCTTCTAATTTAAATGTCTTATGCAATCAAGCGAAAAACTCCTGGGATCCTTCATTAACGGGCAATTATACAAATGAGTTTAATAATGCAGGAAATGGAAGTTCAATATATACCACCCAACGAGCAGCATATGAACAGGTATTAGATGCCATGATTGATATTTGTAATGAAGTTGCCAATGGTAAAATAGCAGAGCCATATATTAATCAAAACCCAACATTGGAAGAATCACCTTTCGCGTCTAATTCAATCATTGATTTTACGAATAATATCAGAAGTGTACAAAATATGTATTTAGGTAAATATAGTATTGATGGCAAAGGATTGGAAGATTTAATAAAAGCGAATAACCTCTCTATGGATGGCGTTATTAAAATCAGAATCGCTAATTCAATAAGTGCATTGGGTAACGTTACAGTTCCTTTCGGACAAGCTATTTCTACTCAGCAAACACAGGTTCAAAATTGTATTCAGTCAATTAATGATTTAAAAGACTACCTCGAAATCACTGTAAAACCTTATATACAAACACTAACTAACTAACTAACTAATCCATGTATTATAAACATAAAATTATCACTACTGTTTTTTTTAGCTTAGTAGTTGTTTTTATAACATTTCAATCTTGTAAAAAAACACCACAAGACTTAGACGAAGTTGACTTAAACGAATGGTATAGTGGAGGAAAGCAAACCGTTTTTATGACGGGTTCGTCAGCATTTAGTCAATCTTTTATTGAGTTAACAGGTGAAAAACAAGCTTTACACGAATTTGGAGATGCCTTATTTGGCACAACATTTAATAGTGATAACACGCAACGTAACCATGGATTAGGCCCAGTTTTTAATAGCCATTCGTGTATTTCGTGCCATGTTGGAGACGGAAGAACGAGAGCGCCAATGCCTGGAGAACCATTAGGACCCGTGTTAATTCGTATCAGTATGCCTGGGCAAAATCAGTATGGAGAATCTAATCCGGTACCAGGTTTTGGAATTCAAATTCAACAACGAGGTGTATTTGGTGTACTTGGTGAAGCTGATGTAAATGTTAGCTATACCGAAAATAGTTACCAATTTCCTGATGGCGAAGTTTACAAATTAAGAGAACCTCTTTATACAATTACTAATCCTTACACACCATTACCAAGTGGAATGATGGTATCCGCTCGTATGCCTCGACCTGTATTTGGTTTTGGATTATTAGAAGCAATACCAGAAAGTGATATTTTAAATAAAGCTGATGAAAATGATAGCAATAACGATGGTATTAGTGGTAAGCCTAATTATGTATATGATATGAGTTCTCATACTATGAGATTAGGAAGAATAGGCTGGAAAGCTACTCAGCCAAGCCTTATACAGCAAGCGTCTTTTGGTTTTACAGAAGATATAGGTGTTACAAATTTTATTTTGCCGGTCGAAAATTCTTTTGGACAATTACAAGACGATCATAAAAATGATGACACCGAATTAGGTGACAGCGCCCTATATGCTATTTCATATTATTTAAAAACATTGGCTGTTCCTGGAAGAAGAAATGCAGATGACCTAACAGTAAAAAATGGAAAAAAAATATTTACACAAATAGGTTGTATCAAATGCCATGTTTCTATGCAAAAAACAGCAGTAGACATGGCATTTCCTGAATTATCAAATCAAACTATTTTTCCGTACACGGATTTATTATTACATAATATGGGCCCTGGTTTGGATGACGGCAAACCCGATCATCAAGCTGCTGGCTACGAATGGAGAACACCGCCTTTGTGGGGAATTGGGTTAACAAACACGGTTAATGGACATAGTAATTTTTTGCATGATGGTAGAGCACGTAATTTAATTGAAGCCATTATGTGGCATAGTGGTGAGGCCGAAAATGCAAAAAACGGATTTAAAAACTCTCCAAAGGCAGCCAGAGATGCTTTGATTAAGTTTTTAAATTCGCTTTAACTAGGGTTTCCTCATAAACTCAGTCATCTTTTTAACCTTCTTTTTGCTTAATCAAAAAGAAGCAAAAAATCAAGCTAAATCGCCAAATCCGTTTTTCCTCACACATACAACGCTTCAGCTACGCCGGAAAAACTATGATTTCACACCGATTTAGCAAAGCCTACCGCACTTTTACCAACGTATGCAATACTTCGGCAAGCGTGGTAAATATAATTTTAATGCAGAGTAATATAACGGTTTTACTAACGTTTTGTAACTATTTACCTTGCAGATAATTTACAGAAAACTCCTTAAAAGTATTGATATTACTCGGTTTTTTAGTTATTAGGGAAACTCTAACTAATTTGTATTAATATAGATTTATTCCTTTACAAACTTTTTAGTAATTGATTTTTCTCCTGTGGTTATTTTTACAAAATAAATTCCAGCTTGTAAATCATTCACATTCACTACAATTTTAGCAGTGTTGAATGCTTGTTCTAAAATTTGTTGTTTGCCCACAACATCAATGATTTCAATAGTTGCAGCAACCAGCATTTCTTTTAACGAAATAATTAAGTGAGAAGATACAGGGTTAGGATATATTTTTAAATCAATTGTTGATGCTTGTTCTTTTACACTTACAACAGCGCTACATGTATTTGGAGGAGTAAATACATTATAAAATGTTTTTAAATTTATCATGTCTGATTTTAATTTGGCTACAGGGTTTGTATTATCAAATGAGGTACAATGCGCGAATTCAATTATTTCAGTACTTCCTGCTTCAAATGTAAACGGACCAGAACTCATGATATATCTTCTATCTCCTGGTAAATTAGCAGCGGTCACTTCGCTCCAAGGTGCACTGCCACAAGGCGAAGCTGAATATGTATTTCCAGGGTAGACAAAATCAGTGTTAACAGTTCCTCCATATCCATTGCCCCCGCAGGTAACATGAGTACCATCTCTCCAAGTATTGGTCATGTACTGGTAAACTTGGATAGCACTATTTGGGTCGGTGGTTTGTAAAGGCACTCCTGCAAAATTATTATTAAAATAATCAAACTTACTTAAAAGAGTTTGTTCGCAAGCTTCGTCAATGACACCATTTCTATTATTATCAATACCATCAAAGGCGTCGGTAAAAGGCCCTTTTAAAATTTGATATCCAGCAGCTGGTGGGTTAGAGCCATAACCTAGAGTTCCGGATGCTGTTTCATCATAGTTATCAGCATTATAAATGTAACCATAATTATTTTGCACATCGCAACCAATATAATCATCGCCATAATAACCGAGGTCTGCGTCGGTCCATAAAGAAATATACACATTGCTATAATCATTAACACTTCTATTAATAATTTTATAATTATAAAACGTAGTAAAATTCAAATAAGGATAGCTACTTGCATAAGCACTTCCGCCATAAGCATAAGCGGTTGCGTGTATTTCTAAGCCAAAGCGTTTTCCGCCAGATGCTGCATGTAGATTCAAATTATCATTGAAAATATAATACAACATTTGATCGCCTTTCATTTCAGGATAATCACCACCAACTAAGGGGTCGTAAATGCCATTATTATTGGCATCTACAAAGGGAGCTAATTGTTTACTATTATTTCCTGTTCCATGTGCTGGCCATGATAGGATATCGGCATTTGGTGTATAAGATCCATTTTGAACGTTTCCACTGGCAAAATTTGTGATAAAGGCAGAAACATCAGGCTTATTAATTTTCCAAATTTTATCGTATTGATTTGAGGTTGTAGTGGAAACAGATGCATTAGTAGTATCCAATGGTCCTGGCCAAAAATCCAATCCATCTTGCCGGTACGTTTGAGCGGCTGTATATAATTGTCCAAATTGATCGTAGCCACCAATCCAAAGAGAAGCAGCAAAATCAGAATTGATTCCGCTACCAACAGGTACTTCGTATGCCGCATTGCCAGTGCCAAACAAATCCCAGTGCATATCGCTACTATTAAAAACGAGTGCCTACACCTGATTGACATCTAAGTATTTTGATACGGTTTGTGCATTGGCGTTAATCGCTATCATAACGCTAAAAAGGAGTAAGTGTGTTTTCATAATGAATAATTTTAATTGATTTCTATAGTAAGGTTAAGTCTATTAACCTATAATAAATAACACAAACTCATAAGTGGTTAGTTTTAATTGGTAAGTGGTAGGATATAGTCCTTAACTGTATTTGTTTTTTTTATTTTTAATAATATTAGTTTAGTTATTTAAAAAATTAGTTTTACTTGATTCCTAAACTGAAATCGATTTCTATTTTAATAAAATATATCTTTGACTTATTTTTCCAACAGACAACATGAATTTTGCGAAGACATATTATTTAAATCAATTTAGGGAAATAATAAATCTTTGTAAATTCCCGAATTAAGGTTTCCATTAAAAATAATTATTTACTAAATCCTTTTATATTTTTTCTTCATATAGTTTTCTTATTTTTTAAGTTAATTTTATATAAAAAAAATCATGAATAAGAAACTTATTTTAGTCTTAGTAGCAGCCTTTTTCTTAACTGGTCGTTTTATGGCATCTACCCTTGAAAGTGTAAATCCATACGATGACTATTTTCAAAATGCTTATAAAGCATATCCTCAAATTCCAAAAGGAATGTTAGAAGCGGTGGCTTTTTGCAATACAAGAATAGAGCATATTACTCACGATTCTCTAACAGCAGAAAGTTGTATTGATATTCCAAAAGCTTATGGAGTGATGGGTTTAACGCTGGATGGTAAAAATTACTTTCGAGAAAATCTAAAGTTAGTGTCAGAGCTTTCAGGAATTGATGAGCTAACAATTGTTTCAAATCCACGAATGAATATTTTGGCATATGCGAAAGCATATTCTTCATTAGTGAATTTAATGAAAATAACGAGTGACAATCCCGAAAAACATGTGCAAGTTCTCGTGGCTTTGAGTGAGTTACCTTTTAATGGGAATCTTCAAGATGATTACGCATTAAACACGCAATTGTATTCCATTTTAAATTTCCTAAATACGCCAGAACATCAAAGCAATTATAATTTTCCTCCATATCAAATTAATTTAATTTCCGTATTTGGGGAGGAAAATTATAAGGTATTAAGTTCTTCGTCTATTGTTATTACTGGTAAAAGCATCAAAAATAAGAATGGGGATAATTACCAAAAGAGTCAGATTCCAAATCAGGTATTAAGTTCAAATTATGGTCCCGCAATATGGAATCCTACATCCTGCAATTACAGTTCTCGCAGCGGCACTTCTATATCAGCTGTAACTATTCACACTACTCAGGGTTCTTATGCAGGAACTATATCGTGGTTTAAAAACTGCAGTGCACAAGTATCAGCTCATTATGTGGTTCGTTCTTCTGATGGGCAAATTACACAAATGGTGCTTGAAATAAATAAAGCCTGGCACGTAGGGAATCATAATCCATATACAATTGGTATTGAACACGAGGGGTACATTAATAATGCTGCGTGGTATACAAACGCAATGTATGTGGGCTCAGCAAATTTGGTTAAAGATATTTGCCTTTCAGGATATGGTATTGCCCCTACAAGCTGTTATAATGGTCCATCTTGCAATGGTGGCAGTAGCACTTGTTTAATTTCAACATCTTATAAAATTAAAGGTCATCAGCAATTCTCTGCCCAAACACATACCGATCCAGGAATTAATTGGAACTGGCCAAAGTATTACTGTCTTATTAATAATTGTGGATCAGGTCCGGTGGCAACACCGCCTTCGCCTTCAGCAAGTAGCAGTGCTTGTGGTAATGTAACTTTAACACATACAACTCCTCCATCTGGAATTACTTATTATTGGCAAGGAACAAGCTGTGGAACGAGCACAACAAATTCAGCATCGACATATATTGTATCTACTTCTGGCACTTATTATCATAGAGCCTTAGATAACTCAACTAATGTTTGGTCAAGTTGCAGTTCTTTAAATGTAATTGTAAATCAGAGTCCTTCAAATCCAAATGCGCCAAACGTTAATTCAAGTATTTGTGGGCTTACAGTAATAAATAGACCCTCGCCTCCTGCAGGTGTAACTTATTATTGGCAGGGAACTAGCTGTGGCACAAGCACTGGAAATTCAGCATTAGCTTATTCAGTAACAACAGCCGGGACATATTACCTTAGAGCAAGAACAACAGCCGGATGTTGGTCATCTTCCTGTTCTAGCTTAGCAGTTAATGTTACGCCAAGTCCAACATCTCCTCCTATTCCCTCAATGAGTAACGCCAGTTGTGGGCTAAAAACATTAACAAGAGCTACTCCTCCATCTGGTACTAATTATTATTGGCAAGGAACGGCTTGCGGAACTTCAATTTTAAATTCTGCTACAACTTACACTGTTGGAACAAGTGGCACCTATTATCTCAGAGCGAAGAACACTCAAGGCTGTTGGTCAAATTGCAGCTCTATCGCTGTAAATATAGCGACTTGTCCTTACGGTCTCTCTGCATCTATTGGCAGTAGCTGCCCAAACAACACAGTGAGTCTTAATTGGATTAACGCTGCAACTGGTACATGGACTATACAAGTATCTCTTGATCCGGCGTTTAACAGTGTACACAATAAAATTGTTTCAAATGTAACAGCAGTATCAGCTCCATCTGGTTTTAGTCCTGCTATAGTATTGCAACCAAATGCTACTTATTACTGGAGAATTAAATCTGGCTCTACGGTTATTGATGGTCCAACGTTTACTGTGCCTTTCTGCGATTTAACAGCACCCACTGCAAGTATAAGTTCATTAAGTGGATGGCAAAGTACCACATTTACGGTCGGCTTTTCTGATGCAGACAATGTTGCAGTAGGAAAAAGTTTTTATAATGTGGTTGATTTTAATGGGACAGAGTGGAGAGCTAATTTGACTCGTGGATTTTTAAACGACAATTTTGATAACTCAACTCTTCATGCCGACTGGACAACTACTAACGGTTCGTGGGTTACTACGGGTGGAAATCTTAATCAAAGCGATGAAATTAGTATTAACACAAATCTTTCTGCGGCACTAACACAAAGCCTTTCTAACCGTTATCTGTACCATTGGAATGCGAAAATTGATGGCAATGGATCTAACAGAAAAGGCGGTTTGCATTTTTTCTCTGATAATATTTCCTTATCCAACCGTGGTAATTCTTATTACATTCAATTTGATATTGATGGTGGAAAACTTGGATTCCATAAATCTATTAGTAACGTTTTAAGTTTGGTAAAAGAAACGAGCTACAATTTTATGGGAGGTCAGTATTATGACTTCAAGCTAATTTATGATCGCATCTCAGGAAAAATGGACATGTATATAAATAATGTATTTATCGAAAGTTGGGTAGACGCCTCTCCCTTTGTTTCCGGTAACGGTGTATCTTTTAGAACAGTAAACGCAAGTATGTCGGTTAATTACTTTGAAGTATTACGTTCAAGAAATCCAACGGCAACGGTTAATGTAGGTGCTGGTGCAACTAATGATATTCGATATCAAAATGCAGGTCCAACTCTTGCTGCTGGAAAAATTACGTCTTTAGTAACCGATGCACAAGGTAATATTTCTACCATTTCTTCAGTACCTGTAAATATAGATTGGTCTCCGCCATTAGTAGTAACTCCAATAAATGATGGTACAGGTGCAGATATAAACAGTACTACTTTTATTAATCAATTATCTGCCAATTGGGTCCCTACTTCTGATCCTAATTCTGGTGTAAGTAATTATTATTATTCTATTGGAACAAATCCAGGAGATAGCAGTGTTGCGAGCTGGACAAATAACTTTTTACAATCTATGGTTATGAAAACAGGTTTGTCATTAACGTTAAACCAAACCTATTATTTTAACGTCATTGCTAAAAATGGAGCTGGGTTATTTTCTCCAATTTTAAGCTCAAATGGCCAAACTGTTGTTGCAATTTCAATTGGTGTAGAGGAATTAAATTCTGTTTCTACTTTAATGGTTTATCCAAATCCGTTTAATGAAAACGCCACGCTTGATTATACTTTAAGTAAAACCCAAATAACAACTATTACCTTAACTGATGTGTTGGGAAGACCAGTTACTAAGTGGGGTGCTAAATCTGAAGCGGCTGGTAATTACAGCATTCAAATAAATGCTTCAGAGTTGCAGATTTCGTCGGGTATATACTTTTTAAAGTTTCAAACAGAAAGTGGTTCTGTTATTATGAAACTTATTCTTAACAAGTAATTAATTTTAATCAAATGCGTTCTATTTTTCGTATGGGAAATTCTTTTTTAAACTTCATAACTAACCCTAATTGTATAAGTAAAATTATGCCGCTTAGAATTAAAAATTTAGTGCTTATAGTAGCTTTATGTGCTTTTAATAATATATATAGCGCTACCATTACCAGTAATGCAGTAACAGGTAATTGGACAGTGGGGGCTACATGGATTGGTGGAGTTGCACCCGGCGCAGCCGACATTGGAGTTATTGTAAGCGGCGCAAACATTACCGTTAATGCAAATATTACTGTTGGTTCAATACAGGTAAATGCAGGTGGCATACTTAATGGTTTATCATCAAATATTGTTTTATTAAATAACTGGACAAATAACGGCACGTTTAATGTCGGGACTTCAACCGTTTTATTTAATGGCACAGGCTCTCAAACTATTAACGGTACTGGAACTGTTTCTTTTAAGAATATTGTAGTTAATAACACCAACGGTGCTGCCGGGATGGGCGTTACAGCGCATCCAGTTAATATGTTTGTGTATGGAAATTTTCAGAACAATGGAGTTTTTAATCGTAACAATACTGCATTTCCTGCTGTAAAAATAACATTTGCAGGTACAACTATCGTTTCGGGAACTAACTCACTCATATTACATAATGTTGATATTGCAGCAGGTGCTATACTTAATGGGGCTACTGGTTTAAGTGGTGGTAGTTTTGATATGTATTTTACAGGTACATGGAACAACTTAGGCACATTTAATCCCGGTACAGGTAATGTAACCGTACAATATTCTTCGGCAAACACTACACAGCAAATTTTCCCGGGCAGTAGTTCTTTTTATAATCTTACAATAAATAAAAATATTATTACTGCTCCCCAAACTAATGTAACCATCCTTAATGATTTTACTATAACAACAGGTACATTAAGTGCCTCTAGTTTTACATTTAATGTAGGCGGCAACTTCACTAATACTGGTGTTTTTACTTCAGGAACAAGTTTGGTAAATTTTAACGGTATAAGTAACCAGACTATTACTACAAACACAAGTACTTTTTATAACCTTAGAGTTAATAAAAGTACAGGAAGTGTTTTTCAGGCTTCTAATATTCAGGTAACAAATAATGTAAATCTCACAAATGGTGATATTTGCACCTATACGAGTCTTCCAACACTTTACCAATTATACCTTTCAAATTCATCAACAACTGGCATTATTGGCGGCTCGGCAACAAGTTGCGTAATTGGCAATTTACGAAGAGAGGTTGTACCAGGTGCAAGTGTATATAGTTTTCCAATAGGAGTTTTAAATACAAATCCGTTAAAATACCGACCCGTATCTTATAACCAAACTTCGGCTGGAGGAGCTTCTAATATAAATATGTTGGAAGATACAGTTTATCCAGCACCAATTAAAACAGCCAATTGGTTTGTAAATATTAAAAGCAACAGTGGTAATCCTGTGGCCAAGATTACAATGAATTACAATCTAAGTACTGATTTCATTTCGGGGACACAGGAATGTGTTTTAAATATACTGAGAGGTCAGGCTGCAACTGCTAGTAACTGGTATCATGTTTTACAAAGTGTTAATTCTGCCACAGGAGGAAACAATGGTTTTATTACATCTAACTTACCTACCGTACTAAATCCTTTCGGGTATATTATTGGCGAAGCTCTTCCAGTTGCTTCTAATGTAATTACATGTGAAGGATCAACGGCGACTTTATTTGCAAATTCTCCAACAGGCTCATCGCATTTTAATTGGTACAATGCTTCCACAGGAGGCATTTTATTACAAGGCGATAGCAGTTCATACCTTACCCCAATACTTAATGCAAGTACTACTTATTATTTAGAGTATTTTGATTCACTTAGCACCTGCAAATCTCCGCGTGTGCCTGTATTTGTAAGTATTACGCCTGCGGCGAGTTCGGCATTCAGTGCGCTCGACACCATCTGTCTTGGTTCAAACGAACTCATTACTTTTCTTGGAACATTAAGTCCAACCGGGACGTATTATTGGAACTTTGATGGAGGAATAGTTGTAAGCGGTTCTGGAGGAAATAATCATCAAGTTTATTGGAATACCCCCGGAACTAAGAATATTACGCTTTCTGTTACAGATAATCCATGCAGCTCAACTTTAACTGTACACTCAATTGAGGTGGTTCCAACACCCTCGCCGCCAATATTAACAGCAAGTAATTTTGCTGTATGTAAGGGAGATTCTATTATTTTAACGGCCAGTGGCTCATCAGGTGGTAGTATCATTAATTATTCTTTTTATGATTCACTTACGGCAGGGACTTATCTTGGAACGTCGCCTTTGAATTTGACAATAGCCGATACAACCACCTTTTATTTAGAGGTGACCAACGAATACGGTTGTAAAAGCAAACCTAGCCGAGACTCGATAACAATCATATCTTACCAATTACCTCTAATATCGACTCCCTACGCCAGTGATATTAAACTTTGCTATGGCGACTCGACAATGTTATATGCCAATTTAACTCAACCTCCATTGGCAAACATTTATTGGTGGGATAGCCCTACGGGAGGAAATTATGTTGCAGGAAATGATTCTATTTATACACACGCATTATTTCAAAATACAACTTATTGGGTTGAAGCTATAACGCTTTATGGATGTAAGAATGGTGGAAGAGTTCCTGTTTCTGTTATTATAAATCAATATCCTGTTATTACACTTCAAACAGGATTAATCAATAACACAACTCAGGCAGATGCGAATGTTACAATAGAGGCAAATCCTGCAGGATATACTATTTACGAATTTTATATAAATAATATTTTGGTTCAATCATCTTCTAGTAACACATATAACTCGAATGAATTTACTGATAATGATCAAATTACTGTAATTGCTGTAAATGAAACTTGCAGAGGTTCTGCATCGGATGCGCTGGCAATAAAAGTGCTCCCAATTGCCAATGCCTTTACACCAGACGGTGACGGAATTAACGATGTGTTTTTAAAAGGGTTTGACCTATCTGTTTTTAACCGTTGGGGCCAGCAATTATACGATGGGAAAACTGGCTGGGATGGAACTTATAATGGAATCAAGGTGAGTTCAGGAACCTATTTTTACATCTATAAAAAGAAAGGCAAAGATGGGAATTCCGTTTCTGTAAATGGTCCTGTAACCGTAGTTGACAAATAATATTCGAATTATGTATTTTAAAATATTTTTATCTGTCGCTTTTTTAAGCTTTTCATATTTTGCTGTGGCTCAAACAGACATGCAAAAAGCCGATACTGCTTTTGTACACGGAGAGTTTTCTACAGCCATTGAACGTTATCAGAAATTGTTGAAAAAAAACAAGGATTTTCAAAGCCTCAAAGAAATATATTACAAGCTTGGAACTTCTTTATACTCTATTAATAAATATAGAGAAGCTAAAGATTGGACAGAAAAAGCAATAGAAGAAGGATATTCTGATGCTAAAGTGTTTTTGCAGTATGGAGAAATTTTAGTGTTATTAAGCGACTATAAAGCAGCAAAGGGTGCCTTTCAGCAATACATAAATCGTTCTGGAGATAATTCTATTAACAGTAAAATTGTTTCATGTGATTTTGCATTAAGTGGTAAAAAATCATTAGTTCCAATCGAAATAAAAAACATCACAGAACTAAACTCTGCGTATAGTGAATTTGGTTTAGCGCTTATAAAAGATAAACTCATTTTCGCATCTTCCAGATATAATGAAAATGATAAGTTTGACAATTACACCGGACAAGGTTTTTCTGATATATATGAAAGTGGACTTGGAACCTTAAGCAACAAATGGAAAGAGCCAACAAAACTCAAAGGCGACATTAATACAAAATATAATGATGGCACTTTTACGTATAACAGTAAAAGTAATATTGGATATTTTATGCAATGTAATGGAGTTTCAGGAAACAAAGAAAATTGCAGTATTTTTTATTCGACATATAACGAAAAAGATAATTCATGGTGCAAATCAAAACAGTTTGATTATTCTCCTTTAAATAGCAGCGTCGGACATCCGGCAATAACTTCCGATGGTAATACCCTCTTTTTTGTTTCTGATATGCCAGGAAGCTTTGGAGGAAAAGATATTTGGATGATTTCTAAAAAAGATGGAGTATGGGGACAGCCATTAAATGCAGGTAATATAATTAATACAGCGGGAAATGAAGTGTTTCCTTTTATAGCTGGTGATTCGCTTTTATTTTTTTCTTCCAATTACCACCCTGGTTATGGTGGACTTGATATTTTTTATGTGAAAATAAAAAACAATAGTATTACCGGTCCGGTTACAAATATGCTTGCGCCAATTAATTCAAGTACTGATGATTTTTCAATAGTATTAGGTAAAACAATTCTTGAAGGTTATTTCTGTTCGAACCGTGAGGGGGGAAAGGGTCAGGATGATATTTATTCATTTAACAGAGCCCCTTTAATCTTGAATGCTATAGGAATAATTGTAGATGCCGAGTCTAATAAGCCCGTATCAAATGTGACCGTATATTTTAAGGGTGACAATGGTATTATAGATTCGATAACTACTGGATCGTCTGGAGAGTTTAATTTTAAAAATCTTAAACCTGATTTGAAATATGCGGTTACCGCAGTAAAAGAAGGTTTTTTTAGCGACTCTAAAAACATTTCTACTATTGGAGTAAAAGAAAACATGGAGTTTTCAAAAAAGACTGGAGTTGATTTAGATTTTGGCTTACTGAAAATTAGTAAAAAAGAAATTGTGATTCCAAATATTTCTTACGATTTCAATCAGTCGGAATTAAAAGCTGAAAGTAAAATTGAATTAGATAAGTTGGCTCGTATATTAGTAGAAACTCCGAAAGTAATTATAGAAATTAGTGCGCATACGGATGAAAAAGGTGGTGACGAGTATAACCTTTCTCTATCACAAAAGCGTGCTCAAAATGTGGTAAATTATCTTTCATCAAAAGGTGTTAGTGAAACCCGAATGGTTGCTAAAGGATATGGTGAATCTCAGCCCCTTAAAAAAAATGCTCAAACAGAAGAAAATCACGCTTTAAATAGGCGTACTACATTTAAAGTCATAAAAACATAACACCAAAATATAACATGAAAAACATTTTATTTTTTCTGCTTGTTACTTGCACTATTGCAAAAGGACAAAACGATTTTCAATTAAGCCACTTTATGTATAATGAGATGACGTTTAACCCTGCTGCAACTGGAAATTCAAACAAGTTCATTGTGTCTTTGTTAGCACGAAAACAATGGACAGGTATGGAGCGCTCACCAGCTTCACAATTTTTTAGTGCGCATGCCTATATAAATAAAATTAAAGGAGGTTTGGGTTTAACAATTATAAATGATCAAATTGGCTATGAAAATACGTTAAATTTGAAATTAAGCTACGCATATCATTTAAAATTATCTGAATCCTCTTCATTATCCGTCGGTTTTTCAGGAGGATTTATCAATAAAAAATTAGATGGTACGAAACTAATCTATGAACAAAATTCTGACCCAAATGCTATAGTAAACCAAACAAGCATGTTTATGCCTGATTTTGCTGCAGGAATTGAATACAATTCGGAAAAATTTACAGCGGGTATTTCATCCACACATATAACACAAGCCACCAACAGTACAACAATTTATAAGGTACCTCGTCATTATTTTTTATACGCAAAATATAATTTTAAATTCGACAATATTACTATAACACCTGCATTTTTGTGCAAAAGTTCCGTATTTATAACTCAATACGAATTAAACACAAATGTAATGTATAAAAAAATGATTTGGATTGGTGCTACATACCGATACAACGAGTCGGTAGTGGGTTTGTTAGGAATTGTAATAAAGAAGATTAGAATTGGTTATACTTATGACTTTAATTCATCTCAACTAAGAAAACAAAGTAATGGATCGCATGAAATTATGCTTCAAATGGTACTTAATGGTTTTGGTAAAACAAAGACAGACTACAAGTCACCACGTTTTTTTTAAATAGTAATTTGATGTGAGAGTTCAGGTTTTTATGAAAATAAATTATATTAAAAATCACTACTAACCGACTAAATTTTTAACTAAAAGGGTAACAAACGTTACCCTTTTTTGATAATGTATATTTGTGTTTACTAAGACTCAAAAAACATT
>JAYVDU010000382.1:0-3711 GCA_043749245.1 Bacteroidota bacterium
CAGTTTTATTATTTAGATGCTAAGTCGGTAAATAATAAAAAATCGAATTATATTACAATCGTATATAATGATAATGACGAAGAAAATATTTCCATATTAGGTATTAAAAAAGCGCACAAAGCCTTATTTTTAAAGAAAATAGAAGATATGGTTGCTATAAGTATTAAAAACAGGCGTTTTTAAGTAAAATTGTATTTTGAATAAATAACACTAGCTCCTTATATGAAAAATAAAAAATACCTTTTCTTACTTATTCTTCTATTTCCTGCCGGACTAAAATTAATTTTGGAATTCACAACAATCAATTCATCCAAACTACCCTATTATGGGGTTAAAACAGCAAAAGGAAAAGATACCATATATCAGATAGTTAATGAAGCCTTTAATATTAGGTCACTAAAACCTGATAGTTTATCTGGTTTAGAAATTAAACGATTAGATACCATTCAGTACCCCTTATTTGTAGTGAGTTTTATTAAGCAAGCGTATAAAAAAGACAATTACCGTATGGCTGGATTAAGTGAATATATTCAGTTTAATAAAACTAAAATCAAAGAAATTCCATTTATCATAGTAACACCTTGTGATGGGATACGTGGCACTAATTGTTTCAGTGAATTTGAAAAAATGAGTGTCGATAATTCAAATGTTTTAAATTTATTTTGGAAGCCCTCCTCTTTCGATAGCCTTAATTACAGCTATTTCAAAGCAAAGCCCTATTATATTGATTATAGTTTTTTTGTGCTTGTTGATAAACGCCGACATATTAGAGGCTATTATGATGGGCGTTACGTTAGCGAAATAAAACGCTTAACCGACGAATATCAACATTTACGCTTGAAAGAATTAAAACAAGATATGTTGAATCAAAACAAAATTGAATCTAAATAATGAAAACACTAATTAATTATTCCTTGATTTTTTTAATACCTCTAATTTTTACTGGTTGCAGGGGTCATGTGAATACAGAAAAATTAGTATTGCCCGTTTATGGTGAAAAGAAAGCGGTAGATAGTGAAGTGAGTGATACTATTTATCACACCATCCAATCATTTTCCTTTGTAAATCAATATCACGACACGATTACCGAAAAAACAATTGCCAATAAAATTTATGTAGCTGATTTCTTTTTTGCAACCTGTCAAAGTATTTGTCCGCAAATGAATTCGCAGCTAATGAATGTGCAAAAAGCATTTATTACAGATGATAGTGTGCTTATTTTATCTCACACCGTAAATCCGATGCATGATACCGTTGAAGTGCTTAATGGTTATGCCCAAAGTTATGGTGCTATTAAAAACAAATGGCACTTTTTAACAGGCAATAAAAAAGAAATATATGATATGGCTCGCTACAGCTATTTGGTAAATGCCTTGCAAGATGATGGTACGCCAGAGGGTTTTTTACATAGCGAATTATTACTTTTAATTGATACCCATAAACGCATCCGAGGCATGTATGACGGGACAGATAGTGTGGCTGTAGCGAAATTGATAACTGATATTAAACTTTTAAAAGGAGAATAAATTATTAATGAAAACGACTTTGTATATTTTGTTTTTTTTTACCACATTAAATTTGTTTTCAAAAAACGATTCTATTACTGTGCCTTACATCGATAGTTTAGATCATCTTATTTATTCCGAAACAATTGTCTTATCTAGCAATATAAAAGAGAGTAAAAAACCAAATCCGATATTCCAGCTCTTTAAAAAAAAGCAAAAGCTTAATAAAAAAATTACGGCTGCTGTACTTGCTTTTCCTTTTCCTTTTGGTATTGTAGGCTTACATCGCATTTATTTAGGCACTAAGCCTTATGTGCCAGTTGCTTATATAGCAAGTCTTGGCGGGGTGTTTGGCATATTGCCATTTATCGATTTTTGTACCATTACGTTTAATAAAGACTTTGATCAATACCGCGATAACGGAAAAGTATTTATGTGGATTAAGGATTAAGGCCCTTCGATAAAACAGTGGTGCCGAATCTATCGGTATTATTTTTTTTATTTTCTTTTGCTTGACCAAAAGAAACAAAAGTCAAGGACGAACGCCATATTTTGTTTTTATGCGCTCCAAAAGCCTGCCCACTATTTGCTATAAAAACAAAATTTCGCTCCGTTCGTCCACGCCTACCGCACCACTACCAATGTATGCATCAGTTTGTAGACCTGAGTTCAATCAATATATTTTAAAAAAATTAAATTAAGCTCTTCCTAACTTCAAATTTTTTATATACTTCCCATTTATCATTAATGTGTTTCATTAAACAAATATGATGACATGAAAACTGAGCTTCAAAATTTTTGTTTTTATATACTTCCCAAATTTTATAGAATATAGGTTTTTTTAAATCTCGGAAAGCCATGGTAACATGGGGATGGAAGCCTCGCATATCATCGGCTTGATTAAATAACTGTAAGCTTTTTTTGCAATGTTGTACTAATTTTTTTTGTAATTCATTTAGCTGTTCATTTTCTGACACAGAAATGAAAATGACGCGTGGCTCAAAGCAACTATAATTGTTCAATTCAATTTCAATATTGTTATTGAATTGAAACGACTCTAAATTTGTTATTAATTTTTCTTCTTTTTCATCATCCCAACTAAACGGCATGTGTAAAGTTATGTGAGCTGGGGAACGCAAAGCGCCTTTACTTCCATAGCTTTCAAATAACTCCGTTTTAATTTCGGTTATGTTTAATAAGATAGGTTCGGGTGGAACGATGGCTATAAAGTATTTTTGATGCACGTTATTTATTAGAGCAAACTAATGTTGAATAATAATCATTTTACTATAATATTTCGAAAAATCGAAATTATAAACTTGTAATAAGTATGTGCCGTTTACAAAATTATTAACCGAAACAATTTCTAATAACGATGATGTTTTTGAATTATATATAATTTTGCCCGTCATATCAGCAAATTCATAAAAATATTCGCCAACCGAATTAAATTTTAAATTACAATAATCAGTTACCGGATTGGGATAAACTGACATAAATTCTTTTCTTTCATTAATTTTTTCGACGTTGGTTTGCTTGCTAGCAATTATAATTGGGTATAAATTAAATTTAACATTCATGGAATCGCATTTGCGTATTACTTGCGATTGGTTATACCTTGCGTATGGCGGCACTTGAGATTGAGCATCGCCAATAACAAGCATAAGCCTCTTATTTCCTTTTGTCCAGTTCATTTCTTCAACAGTTTTAACAATAGCATCATTAACAGATTCGGCAACATCTGGATTACTTATAGTTGAGTAAGTATTCATAAACGCATTAACATCCTCTATACTATTCGTTAAATCCATTCTGTCATACCAAAGATTAAAGTGGTGATTATTGTCTCCATAAAATGCCATCCCTACCTTAACTTGCTTATAGTTTTCTAAATAGTTCATGATTAATTTTAAACTACCTTTCACCTTCTCAATATCATCGTCCATACTCGCAGTTTTATCAATTAAAAAAACAATATCAGTTTCTTCATTTAACCGGGTAGATAATACGTTCATTATTGATAACACGACTTCATCTGAATTCATTGCAAAATAAGGTTTCCCATGTAAAGAATCCGCTAAAGTAGAAAAATAAGAAACTGATAAATGATTATAACTACTGGTATCATAGAGCGGAGCAATTGCATTTAATGAGTCTATTACACGATCATTAAATGTAACATTTGCTTTTAATTCGCCTAAGGAAT
>JAYVDU010000383.1:0-29968 GCA_043749245.1 Bacteroidota bacterium
CCTTCCCATTTAGCAACAACAGCGCTTGCAACAGCATTACCAACCACATTTGTTGCCGAACGACCCATATCTAAAATTTGATCAACGGCAAGTAATAATAATAAACCTTCACCCGGAATATGAAACATGCTTAGCATCCCTGCAATAACGACCAATGAAGCGCGAGGCACGCCTGCCATACCTTTACTGGTAATTAATAAAATCAGCATCATTTTAATTTGATCAGCCATACTCATATCAATGCCATAAGATTGAGCAATAAATACGGTAGCAAAGGTCATATACATAATGGAACCATCTAAATTAAATGAGTAGCCAAGCGGTAATACAAAGGATACAATACGATTACTAATGCCAAATTTTTCAAGCTGCTCAATTGTCTTTGGCATCGCACTTTCAGAACTGGCAGTGCTAAATGCGAGTAAAATTGGCTCTTTAACATGAGAGAGCAAAGAGAAAAAATTAATGCGTAACACTAAGCAAATGCTAAATAACACACCAAATACAAAAAATAATAAGCCGCCAAAAAAGCATGCCATTAAATACACATAACTACTAAGCACCCCCAGGCCTTGCTGTATAACAACGGCTGTGATGGCTCCAAACACGCCAATAGGCGCAAAATTCATGACGTAGTTTGTTACTTTAAACATGATGTGCGACAAACTGTCCATCGCTCTAATCATTGGTTTACCTTGCTCACCAATGGATGCGGCGGCAATACCAAAAAACAACGCAAAAATAACAATTGGTAAAATTTCATTTTCGGCCATTACTCTGATAATACTATCAGGCACTACGTGTGATATAAAACTTGAGGCTGTTTGAGTATTTGCTTTTACACCAGAATCAGCATTCTCGGCTGGCATATCATATACAACTCTTTTCCCGGGTTCAAAAATATTAACGATGGCTAAACCTAAACTTAATGCGAGTAGAGTAGCAAACGTAAAATAAATAATGGTTTTTCCGCCAATTCGGCCTACCGATTTAAAATCGCCCACTTTGGCTACACCCATTACCAATACGGCTAATACAAGTGGAGCGATAATCATTTTAATGAGGCGTAAAAAAATATCACTCAAGATAGAATAGTTAGAGGCGACTTTTTTCTTGGCTTGTTTTAATTGTTCCTTTTCAACTTTCGCATAATGTTCTGTTAATTTTTTTTCGATGGTTACATTACCCTTTGCTGATTGTTTAATATAGGATTGTTCAATCTTTACAGCATTATTGGTGATTGATTTATTGATAGCATAACCTAAGGATATACCAATAATCATAGCAATAATAATAATGGTAATGAGTCTGTTTTTTTTCTTGAACATAGTTTTAGTGATTGGAACGCAGATGACGCAGATGTTTATGATTTAAAATGATTTTATATTTTGCTTAATAGCCTCTTAATAATGTTTGTTGGTATAATTTTCAATAATTTGTGAAATTTGAATATACTTTTCTTTTTACCTCTGGTTTCCTTCCGAAATTTAGCAATAAGCCAACTTCAATTTCTGTTGCCTTAAGATAATTTATTAATTGACATTCATGTTCTTCACATAGATTTTCTGTTGCTTTTAATTCAATAATGACTTTACTTTCTACACATAAATCAGCAAAATAAGAACCAACTATTCGTTCGTTATAATATACTTTTATTGCCTCTTGTTTTGTCACACTATACCCTAATTCTTTTAATTCTATATGCATTGCGTTTTCATATACATTTTCTAAAAAACCATAACCCAAAGTATTATATACTTTATAAAATGCTTTAATTATTTTTTCTGTTATATCGCTATGTTTGTAATTATCATTTTCCATTTTGATTTTTTAAATCATTTCAAATCTTATTTATCTGCGTTATCTGCGTTCCATTGTCTCGAAGTATAAAATCTGCTAATACTAAAGCTGCCATGCTTTCTACTATTGGCACTGCTCTTGGTAAAACACATGGGTCGTGGCGACCTTTTCCTTTGATGATTGTTTCGTTACCCTCTGCATCAATCGTTTGTTGATCTTGCATAATGGTTGCTACAGGCTTAAACGCAACGTTAAAATAAATATCTTCACCATTACTAATGCCTCCTTGTATACCTCCACTATGATTGGTTGATGTTGAAACTTTTTTGTCACCCTGAGCGGAGTCGAAGGGGACAAATGCATCATTCATTTCAGAGCCTTTAAAATTTACACAATCAAATCCTTCGCCGTATTCAAAGCCTTTTACAGCATTAATGCTAAGCATTGCTTTTCCTAAGTCAGCATGTAATTTATCAAAGACTGGTTCTCCTAATCCAACAGGAGTTCCTTTAATCACGCAACTTACTATGCCTCCGATAGTATCACCATCTTTACGTATCGTTTCTATATAAGAAATCATTTGGTCTGCTATTTCCCTATCAGGGCAACGAACAATAGATGCTTCTGTTTTTGATAGATCCAATTCTTGATGTGATTTATTTAATTTTACGTGTCCAACTTGGCTCACATAAGCCTGTATAGAAATGTTATGATGTTTTAATAATAATTTAGCAATGGCGCCACCAACAATGCGGCAAGCAGTTTCGCGCGCAGAGCTTCTGCCACCGCCTCTGTAATCTCTGATGCCATATTTTTCTTGGTAAGTGAAATCAGCATGCGAAGGGCGATAGGCATTTTTGATATGTTCGTAATCGTTACTTTTTTGGTTAGTGTTTTCAATCGTAAATCCTATAGGATGACCAGTGGTTTTACCTTCAAAAATTCCTGATAAAAAAGTAACCTGATCTTCTTCTTTGCGTTGCGTGGTAATGTGCGACTGACCAGGCTTTCGGCGTTGTAGTTCCGAATTTATAAATTCCAAATCAATTTCTAAACCAGCAGGGCAGCCGTCTAATATACCGCCAATAGCAATGCCATGACTCTCGCCAAATGTTGTTAAACGAAACAATGTTCCAAAGGTATTTCCAGCCATGTTGTAAAAATAACAATTATGCGTTTAGTTAAGCACAAATTAAATAACTTTACAGCCATAATACTATTATAATGAATGCAAGACTTCTCATCAAAAATATAAAAAGCTTAGTACAAGTTCGCGAACCAAATTGCTTAAAAGTAAGTGGTGCAGAAATGAAAGAATTACCCTGTATTGAAAATGCGTGGATGGCCGTGGATAATGGGTTAATTGCTGATTATGGCTCGATGGAAGATTTTCCAGGAATTGAGGATTGGAAAGGCCTAGAAATAATTGATTGCGAAGGTAAATTAATATTGCCTTGTTATGCAGATAGTCATACACACATTGTATATGCTGGTAATAGAGAAGGTGAGTTTGTGGATAGAATAAACGGATTGAGCTACGAAGAAATATTCGAACGTGGCGGTGGCATTTTAAATTCGGCTAAAAAATTAAGCGAAACGTCTGAAGATGATTTATTTAATCAATCGATGGTTCGTTTAAAAGAAGTGATTAGTCAAGGTACCGGAAGCATCGAAATTAAAAGTGGTTATGGATTAAGTGTGGAAAGCGAATTGAAAATGTTACGTGTCATTAAACGTATTAAAGATTTGAACATACTGCCTGTGAAAGCCACATTTTTAGGGGCTCATGCGTTGCCATTAGATTATAAACAGGATAAAGCAGGTTATATTAATTTAATCATCAATGACATGCTACCCGCCATTTCTGCGGAAAAATTAGCAGATTATATTGATGTATTTTGTGAGCAAAATTATTTTACCTACGAAGAAACCAAACAGATTTTAGAAGCAGGTAAAAAACATGGCTTAATACCGAAAGTACATGCCGAGCAATTAAGCCATTTTGGCGGCATTAAAGCAGGAGTGGAATGCGGCGCTATTAGCGTGGATCATTTAGAATTTTGTGATGATACAGATATTGCTTTATTAAAACAATCAAACACCATGGCAACAGTGCTTCCTGGAGCAGCGTTCTTTTTATGTTTACCATTACCACCTGCCCGTAAAATGATTGATTCAGGTTTACCAATAGCCTTTGCGAGCGATTTTAATCCAGGATCATGCCCAAGTGGTAATATGAATTTTATGATGAGTTTAGGTTGTGTGCAATATAAATTAACGCCCGAAGAAGCCATTAATGCCTGTACTATAAACTCTGCTTACGCCATGCATTTATCTCACGAAGTAGGTAGTATTACTATTGGTAAAAAAGCCAATTTCTTTATTACGAAACCCATTAGTTCTTATAGTTTTATACCCTATTCGTATGGAAGCAATTTAATTGAAAGTGTTTATTTAAATGGGCTTAAGCAGTAGAATTAGATTTTTTTAACCGCAGAGAACGCTGAGAGTTTCGCTGAGTTTTTTTTTATTAAATTTTTTTATTTCTCTTTTTTCTCTGTGCCTCTGCGGTTAATTTTATCAAATTTTATATTCGCCTCTGAGGTAAAAAAAACTACTTCACCCTCCCTGCTTTCATAAAATATTTTTTAAAATAGGGTTCGTTCAAATCACTAATCATCACGCCCTTTTTGGTGGATGCATGTACAAATTTATTATTCTGTAAATACACACCTACATGCGATGCATTTTTAGAATCAATATTAAAAAATACCAAATCACCTTCTTTTATATTCGAAACTGAAATTGTTTTCACTTCATCTACTAAAATCTTAGTTGTTGGTGATATTTTTTTTTGATACACACTGTTGTATAATGTTGATGCAAGCCCCGAACAATCAATGCCCGCTTTATCTTTACCAGCATATTTATAAGGCACGCCATACCACGCATTAATGAATTGATATAATTTTTGATTTGTTATAGCTGATTCGGAAACACCCAGTTTTTCAGCATATTTCTTTTTAAGTGAAGATGAAGTCGTTTCTTTTTTTGACTCTGTCTTTTCTGTACTTAATGTTTGATGGTGTTTACAAGCAATAAAGTATATAAGCGTTAATCCTATTAAACTATATTTAAAGTACCACTTCATACCTTATAAAGATAATGAAGTGTCGCGTTAATAAAAGGTTAGGTAAGAGAATGTTTTAGACAATACTCTGTTTACAGAGTATCAGAAGCCGTAACTTCTTCCTCTTTGTAATAGTGTTTAGAAAACTTGGTAATTAATCTATAAGCAATATAAGCGAAAATAGGTGCTGCTATTACATCATAACTATAATGTACATGTTGCACTAAAACTCCAATAGATACGGTGATTGCTGCCACTAAAAAAGTGTATTTTAAAAATTTATGTTCTGTGAAAAAATAAAATAAAAACAACGTAGCTGCATGTCCGCTAAAAAATAAATCTTTTAAATTCTCGCTACCTGCATAAATGGAGTTGTTCAAAAATTCGTCATGTAAAGGGATGTGTTCCGTAGGCGGCTCTAGGGGCACAAAAAACATGGTCGCAATTCGTAAAATGGTTAATGAGCCATACATTTGTATTAAATGCAAAAACTTGTATGGCGAATTAAAGGCATAAATTAATCCCGCCACAGCAGCAGAATAAGTTATGAAAAAGATAAAATAAGAAACATCCCTTGGTTTCAAAAAATTAAGAATAGGATCGTAAAACGTATGCCCTTGCCTGTTTTCTATATAGGCCAAAAACCAAGCAAATCCAGTTAATATGAGCAATAAAACAACCAACGAAGCAATAAATCTACCTCTAAAGTGTGTATTAGCTAAAGCTATTTTCCAGTTATAAAACATCGTAATACAAGTATAGGCTATTTAATGGTTGTTTATTGTTAATGTATAATCCAACTGTAATCTCTTATGAACAAAAAAACCTTTTAATAAATATTAAAAGGTTTTTTATTTTTTTTTGAAAAGTATAGTTACAAATGCATACTATCCTTTTTTGCTAAAAGAACGTCTTCGCTTTCCTTATGATCTTCATCAGGTACGCAGCAGTCTACAGGGCAAACAGCGGCACATTGCGGTTCGTCATGAAAGCCAGCGCATTCAGTACATTTATCTGTAGCAATATAGTAAACATCCATACTGTATGGTGTTTGGGGGTCATTAGCATCTACATT
Organism: Bacteroidota bacterium; assembly: GCA_043749245.1. Classification (GTDB taxonomy): domain Bacteria; phylum Bacteroidota; class Bacteroidia; order B-17B0; family Aurantibacillaceae; genus UBA4416. The sequence goes on from JAYVDU010000383.1 coordinate 6,006, forward strand.
TAAACCTGTATTTTTGCCTGTAAACATTCCTTTTACTTTAGTTCCATCGGCAAAGCGCCATTCAGCGCCACCTTCATATATAGCATTATTTGGACACTCAGGTTCGCAAGCCCCACAATTAATACACTCGTCTGTTATTTTAATAGCCATTTTTACGTAGTTTTGTTTTCTTAATTTAAAAATAAGAACACAAATATAGGAAATCTCTATTTAATTAGATTTTTTTAGGCGAACAAAATTTTACAAACGCAATTTGCTATTGTAAATAAGTACTGTAAAATGGCAGTTCTACAACAAAAAAAGCAATTTAATAAAGAAGACCATAAGATTAAATTTTATGACCATAACAAACAGACAACAAGCTTTTGTGCAATTAGGTTTGTTTTTAAATAGACATTTTTCTAATACGTGGAACCCAAAGGAGGAGCGCTTTCATAAAGATTTAGCTGCCTTAATTGATGTGGCATATACCTTTAACGGATGGTTTACTCCTGATAACATCACCCGTGCGCTCACAGGTATCAGCGACATGCTTGAAGAACAGCAATTGCGTTCATTTTCAGCTTCTATCAAAGAACCAAAACAAGCTAAAAATGTAGCGGTTATTATGGCAGGAAATATTCCTGCTGTTGGATTTCATGACATGCTATGTGTATTGTTGAGCGGGCATTCCGCATTAATTAAAGTATCGAGTGATGACCCTGCGTTAATTCCTTTTTTAGCAGGAATGATTATTTATTACGAACCCAATTTTGCTTCAGCTATTAATTTTTCCGAAGCGCGTTTAGCCAATTTTGAAGCTGTGATTGCCACTGGTAGCAATACTTCTGCTAAGCATTTTGAATATTATTTTGGGAAATATCCTCATGTTATTCGTAAAAACAGAAGTTCGATAGCTGTATTAAATGGTAAAGAAACTAAGGAACAGCTAACCGAATTAGGTAAGGATATTTTTTATTATTATGGGTTAGGATGCCGCAATGTATCTAAACTCTATGTGCCAGAAGGATATGTATTTGATAGCTTGTTTGAAGCAGTGTATGATTTTAAATATGTAATCGATAACAAAAAATATAATAATAATTACGAGTACAATCGAGCTATCTATTTGTTGGATTTAGTGCCGTTTTTAGACAATAATTTCTTAATGATTCGTGAAAGTAACGAGCTACACGCCCCAACATCGGTGCTGTTTTACGAAACCTATAGTAATCAAACACAACTTGTTGAAAACATCAGTTCTCTGAAAAATAATTTGCAATGTATAATGAGTACTTTTGAATTAGAAGGAATTAAAACCATTGAGTTTGGTCAATCACAAAAACCAACTATCTTTGATTTTGCAGATGATGTTAATACCTTAGATTTTTTAAATACACTATAATTGAGAAACATTAAATACATAATATTTGTAGCAGGATTTATTTTCTGCTTACAAAAAGTAAATGCGCAAACCGTTCAGTTATTCGATAATACAGATTCAATTTCTCATATTAGTTTGCCCAATGTATTTACGCCTAATTATGACAGCATAAACGATGTTTTCAAGCCTTATTTGGATGAAATAACAAGCATGAGTTTCAGTATTTTTAACCGTTATGGTAATTTAATTTTTGAAACCAATCGCATAAATGGTTTTTGGGACGGACATACAACCAGTGGCGAACCTTGCAATGACGGTGTTTATTTTTGTACGCTCACAGCAACAGGTGTTGATGGAAAACAATTTAAAGAAAAAACCTTCGTGCAATTGTTTACTGGTAAGAAATAAAAATTAATTTATTCAATTATATTTAATTGCTTACTGACCAGCAAAACTGAAAATCAATCAATTATGTTATCAGTAAAAAAAATAGCCTTCAATTACCGCCGTAATACTCAATTTAAAGGAATTTCCAACGTATCGTTAAATGCAAACGCGGGAAAAATTTTAGCCATTATTGGTAAAAGTGGAAGCGGTAAAACAACGTTGTTAAAATGCATTTATGGTTTAGAAGATTTACAAGATGGTTCTATAACCATTGATGATAAACGCGTGTTAGGCCCAGCTTATAATTTAATTCCAGGGCATGAAGATATGCGCTTTGTAAGCCAGGATTTTTATGTATTGGATAATCATACAGTAGAAGAAAATATTAAAGATAAATTAGTAGGTTATACAGATGAATACAAACAAAAACGCAGTAACCAACTCTTGCGTTTGTTAGATTTAACAGCCTTTAAGCAATTAAAAGCTATTACTTTATCATCGGGGCAAAAGCAGCGAGTAGCTATTGCACGTTCATTAGCTGAGTTTCCAAAATTATTATTATTGGATGAACCATTTAGTAATTTGGATTTACCTTTGCGCGATAAAATATTTACATACATCCGTCAGCAATTAAAAAAACAACAATCAGCAGCTATTTTAGTAACGCACCAACCCGAGGAGGCCTTGCGTTATGCGGATGAAACGGCGGTGATGGAAAATGGAAAATTGATTCAGCACGATCAAACCTTTACGGTGTATTATCAACCTAAAACTAAAAACATTGCTGCGTTAATGGGACGTTATTTTATTTTGGAGCAAGAAGATTTATTGTCTTCTAAAATAAAATTATCAAAAAGCCAAACCTACATCCGTCCCAATCAACTGCAAATAGTGGATAAGAAAGCAAATGCGCATTTACAGGTAACGGTTACCAATGTTTTTTTTAATGGGTATGGCTTTGAGTATTTCGCCGAAACCAAACAAGGAAATGATATTTATTTTTACTCAAAAGATAATTCCATTCAAATAGATGATACGGTATTATTGAGTGTAAAATGGTATTAATTAGTGTCAGTAAGAAAACTCCAATTTCTTACAAGCACATATTAAAGTTTTGATTTCGACATCAAATCAATAGTTGCATTATACTCTACAATCATTTGATCAATCACTTCTTTAGCGGTAACAATAGCATTTATATCACCCGCTACTTGACCAATTTCCAATTCACCTTCCGTCATATCTCCTTCAAACATCCCTTTTTTAGAGCGCCCTTTTCCTAATAAATGATTTAATTCTTCCACGGATGCAGCTTTATGTTCAAGAGTTTGCACCTGATTATAAAACTCATTTTTTAATAACCTTACGGGCGTTAATTGTTTCAAGCATAATTGAGTATCGCCTTCTTTAGCGGCAACAATAGCATTTTTGAAATTAAGATGAGCTGATGATTCAATGGTGGTAACAAAGCGACTACCAACTTGAACGCCGCTTGCTCCTAATGCCATTGCAGCGGCCATGGCTTGTCCGGATGCTATGCCACCGGCGGCTATTAAAGGAATATGAATGGCTTTTTTTACCTGAGGAATAAGAACCAATGTTGTTGTTTCCTCTCGCCCGTTATGTCCTCCGGCCTCAAAGCCTTCGGCTACAATAGCGTCTACGCCTGCTTCCTGGCATTTTAATGCAAATTTCACATTAGAAACGACATGAACAACTGTAATTCCCTGATCTTTTAAGTGTTTAGTCCATGTTTTGGGATTTCCTGCTGAGGTAAACACAATTTTAACACCTTCTTCGATGATAATTTTAATATGTTCCTCAATATTGGGATATAACAGAGGAACATTCACCCCAAAAGGTTTGTTAGTAGCTTGTTGACATTTTTTTATATGCGTTCTTAAAACCTCTGGATACATCGATCCAGAACCTAATAAGCCCAATCCGCCTGCATTTGAAACTGCCGAAGCAAGCTCCCAACCACTACACCAAATCATTCCACCTTGAATAATAGGGTACTTTATGTTAAATAATTGATTAATTACGCTCATAATGGTATTATTATTGGTGTAAAGTTAAAGATTTTATTAATTTTGTAAATCTAAGACATTATTAAATGAAAAATATTTTTATACTAACCTTTCTTTTAACCATATCATTGATTTCAAAAGCACAGTGGCGTTTGGATTATGGCTTATCTCTTGGGGTATCAAACTACCTTGGCGATATTGGTGGTAAAGAAAAAACACGTAGAGACTTTGTTGCTGATATGAAAATGGCTAAAACACGCTGGAATGTTGGTTTGTTTGTGCGCTATAAAATAAAACCAAAATTTTCTTTAAAATTAGCAATAGATTATCTAAGAATAGAGGGTGATGATAAATTATCAACTAATCCTGCTCGCGTAACTCGTAATTTGAATTTCAGAAATGATATGTTTGATTTAGGATTAACAGCTGAATATTTCTTTTACGAAAATAATGACTTAGGAAATACGTATCGTTATAAAAACGGATTTAGAGCCTATATTTTTGCAGGTATTGGAGGTTTTTATTCAAATCCAAAAGGATATTATAACGGTCAATGGGTTCCTTTAAGGCCTTTGCGTACGGAAGGCGTTTCATACTCTCCCGTAGGATTAAATATCCCTGTTGGTTTAGGTTTTTATTTTACATTTAGTAAAAAACACCGTATAGGATTTGAATATAATTACCGTACAACTTTTACTGATTATTTGGATGATATTAGTACAACATATAAAAACCCATCAACCTTGGGCTCACCTGAAGCAGTGGCATTATCAAACAGAACTCCAGAATTAGGCAGTAGTGTTGATCCTGCGTTTGCCAAAAATTTTGGGTATGATGCTGCAAATGGTGTGGAGCAAAAGCGTGGAGATAAAACACATAAGGATAGTTATATGACTATGAGTTTAAGTTATAGTTATGTTATAAAAGGTAAGTCTAGTTTTTACAGAGGTCATTATGGTCACTTCTTTGGTAAACATAAAAGAGGTAAAGTTCGTAAGATTAGAGCTAAATTCTAATTGATTTAAAACATTATAAAAGCCCTGAATACAATAGTATTCAGGGCTTTTTAGTTTAGAACCTTCGCATTGAAATATTACTATTTTAAGAAAACCCAAATAGGACTGAGTTACTAATAAATAAAGTTAGTATATTTAAGTATTAGAAGAACACTGAATAAATTAGTTACAATTCGAACACGATAAGAAAAAAGGCTTATGAAAATTAATTCATAAGCCTTTTTATATTCTGTTAATTAGAGTCTCCTCATAAACTCAGTCATCTTTTTAACCTTCTTTTTGCTTAATCAAAAAGAAGCAATCACGCCGAGGCGTGACAAGCTAAATCGCCAAATCCGTTTTTATTGACGTTTTTATTGTTTTTTAATTTGGCGCAAATGAGTGCTTCGCAATTCCTCGCACATACAACGCTTCAGCTGCGCCGGAAAAACTAGGATTTCGCACCGATTTAGCAAAGCCTACCGCACTTTTACCAACGTATGCAGTACTTCGGCAGGCTCAGTAACCATACTTCGGCAATCGTAGTAAATATAATTTTAATGCAGAGTAATATAACGGTTTTACTAACGTTTTGTAACTATTAACCTTGCAGATGATTTACAGAAAACTCCTTAAAAGTATTGATATTACTAGGTTTTTTAGTTACTGAGGAAACTCTAATTAGTATTAAATTTTAAAACGTAAGCTCATAATTAAATTTCGTCCCGGAGCATTAATTCCACTGGCAAATGCACGGTAACGATTGTCTGTTAAGTTTTCACAAGCAACATTTAAACGTAAATTCTTAGTAAGATTAACTCCTAAACGTATATTTAACGTAAACCATCCTGGCATACCATTGGTAGTGGCATACGGCAAATTATCTTCACCACTTGGACTATAATTAGTTAAAGATTTTTTGCCGTTGTAACGTACAAAAAATTCAGCATCTATATTTTTAGCTTTATATAGTAAACTAGTTTGGCCAAATATAGGGGCAATATGATCTAGCGGAACGACCGTGTCGTTTTGTGTATTCATGTAGCGGCCATAGGTGTAATTTAAAATACTTTTAAAGGAAATATGATTATTAAAATCAAATTGCACTCCACCGTTTATGCCGTAAATATATGCGTAGTCAACGTTTTGTGTTGCCTGAACTTTACTTTTTGTGCCGTTATAAATAGCCGAATCACTACCATTTAATTTAAAGTCTTTTACCACTAAAGCATTTGTTAAACTCGTATAAAAACCAGTAATGTCAAATTTGTAACGACCTTGGATTACTTTACTTAAATTCATTTCAAAATTATAAGTATACTCTGGTTTTAAAGTAGGATTTGCTACAATAACAGTACTTCCGGCACTTTCAAATACTTTACTCATATCATCAACGTTTGGAGCGCGGAAACCTGTGTTGGCTAACATACTTAATTTGTATTCGTCATCTGCTTTCCAAGTAAACCCTAAGCTTCCTGTAAGCGCTTGGTTAGATTGTTTCGCAGTAGTGAAGGGGAATTTAAAAAAAGTTGTATCAATAAAATTACACGTTAAACTAGTTGATGTAAACCGTAAACCATCAGTGATAACAAAATTTTTATTTACCTCCCATGCATGAGAGGCGTATACCGCAAACGATGACATTTTACTGCCACCATCAGCATAACGTGTATCAGCAGGTGTTTCAACATCGGTTAAGATATTATGAAAATTAGCTGTTGATTTCACATCATTATTGGTGAATTCGATACCATAACGTAATTCATGTTTTTCTTTAATTGTTTTATAAATATCAATGTTTGCTGATAATACTGCAACATTTTCCATTTGTGTTTTACGATTTACATTTTGGAATTTGCGCGTAATCCGATCTTGATCAATTTTTTGATAAGCTAAAATCACTTTGATGTTATCTGATATGGCTGTTTTTCCATCATAGTTCATCGTGTATGCAGTTAATAACCTATTTTGCGGACCATATCCGTTTTCAGCAAACTTTAATTTACCACTAGAGTAATCCCCATTTAATCTATCATAGCGAGGTACAAACGACGAGGTGCTATATTGTAAATTTAAATTATGAGTTAAATGCTTTCCAGTTTTGATATTAAAACGTTGCATGATATCCATTTGCTTATAACCACTTCCTACTTGTAAATTATTGTCAGCATTTTTCACCATACTATCGCGGGCATCAAAACGTTTAACAGAATAAGTTCTGTCCCAAGTATTAGTATAACCTTCTAATTTAGTAGCCCCCGCTCTTAAATCACCAAAATCAGAAACAGTAACATTAGTTAAGGATGCAAATTTTTTCCATCCCAAGTTAAAATCTAAATGCCCCGTTTTTTCATTTGCGGCTGATGCATAACGCACCATCGCATTTGCTTTCACTAATAGTTTATCATCGGTACTAAACAGCGCATTTTTAGTGTAAAAGTGCATCACACCTCCTAACGCATCACTACCGTATATTGTTGATGAAGATCCAAATAAAACTTCTGTTCTATCTAACATGTTAGGATCAATCGTCATAATGTCTTGTAAATGTCCGCCACGATAAATGGCATTATTCATACGAACACCATCTACAACCATTAATACTTTATTAGCTTCAAAGCCACGCATACTTGGGCTTCCGCCACCTGCCTGACTTTTTTGTAAAAATACTTGTCCTGTATTTTGCATCATATCGCCACTTGTTGCCGGATTAGAAAATTCGATATCCTTTTGTTTGATTACTTCTAAATTACAGGGAACATCTATTTTATGTTCGGATTTACGATTAGCTGATAAAATAATTTCATCTAAGTTTACCGATTTGGCTGATAATTCAATTGTTTCGCCAGCGCCTAACAATAGTTTTTTAGTTGTATATCCAAATTGATATATGAATACAGAGTCTGTTTTTGATAAGCTTGACACATCTGCCTTTCCTCTAGCATCTGTTTTTACTTGAATATTATTTTTATCCATGATAACCACATTGGTTAAAGGTTCGCGCGTAGAATTATCACGCACGATAATTGTTTGCGCAAAAGACATCAAAGAAAGTCCACTGAATAAAACGAGTAATTGATTTTTTTTCATAATTTTTTATGTTGAGTTAATTTTTTATATAATATTTTAAAAACGAAAAGACGCTCACGAATTGCAAAGCTCTATGCGGATTAGTATTGTTTGGGTTTAGCAACAATCATATCATCATATTTATAATCACGAAAGGAGATAAAATGCTTTATCCGAAATTTTAGTTCGTAAAAATAAATTATAACATACAGCATCATTTACACATCCTAATGGTAAGACTGTGTGTTAATTATAATACGTAATTGTTTAAATAGAAAAGTTGGGTGGAGGTGTTTCTTGGGATAAGAATCCTGATGAAATATGAAAACGATGATCTTTGTGATTAACTAATATAGTTGAAATAGAGCAAGTATTAAATAATTCGTTTGTTGGCGAAATATATTGAAGCGCCAAAAATTGTTTTAATAATTTTAATGATTTATCAGAGTCTTCATCATAATTAGATGCAAATTTATTTTTAATTTCTTCCTCTTCTACATCTGCGAATACAGTTAGTACAGTTTTTTTATCGTTAGTTTTTATAGAAATAACATCGTACAAAATCCCTTTGTATAAAAGCTCTTCGTTATCATCTTCCCATTCAATGATTTGTGTATTAATATACAATTCATTCGAATTAATTATTAATTCTGATGATTGTAAGTTTTCTTTGTTAGTTAAGATATAGGATTTAAAATCAGCCTTATAAGATTTTAAAAAAAAGTAATGAATAAAGTAACTCCCTGTGCTTAATACAGTAATGATAATTAGAGAAAATATAATGGTTGCTTTTTTCAATATTTCAAATATACAAAATATTTCACGTCGCCAATAATTTGTGCTTTTTATAAAAAAATAATAAGCCCATAGCGCAACCAAAGGAGTTGGCAATAAAATCGAGCCAATCGCCACTACGCTGACTAAATATAGTTGCTTGCATAATTTCTAAAGAACCACCATAAGCTATACAAAGCAAAATTGTAATGGATATTGAAAGACTAGTCAATTGATAATGATAATATACATATACTAACCATAGGCAAGTGAGTCCGAAAAAGATGGAAGCATGCACAAGCTTATCAAAGCTCAATAGTTCGAGCCAAGAGGTTGTAGGAATAAATCTACCGGGCGTGCAACATAATATAAATATGATGATAGTCCAACAGATTGCGGCAATTAGGTTGTATTTTGATAGCAATTTTAGCATAAAAAAACCTTCCGCCTAAGCAGAAGGTTATATAGTTAATCAGTATAAATTAAGCGCCAATTAATGTTTTATAAGCATCGCATGATAATAATTCAGCTACTTCAGCAGCATTATCAATTGATATTTTTATCATCCAACCTTTTCCATAAGGATCATTATTAACTGATTCTGGAGCAGCGTCAATGTCCTTATTCATTTCTAATACTTTTCCTGTTAAAGGCATAAATAAATCAGATACGGTTTTAACCGCTTCTACAGTTCCAAAGATCTCTTCTTTCGCTACCGTTTCGCCAACAGTGCTAATATCAACGTAAACAATATCGCCTAATTCTTTTTGAGCAAAATCAGTAACGCCAATAGTTGCGTTGTTGCCTTCTACACGAATCCATTCGTGATCTTTAGTGTACTTTAAATCTGCAGGGAAATTCATAAATATAAGTTGTTTTTTTATTTTTTTTATGCTACAAATATATACGTTTAAATTATATTTATACAAAAAAATAAGGTTATCAAAAAAATGGGGTAAAATCGGTTAAAACTCTATTTGTATATGTGCTTTTAGGGTTTTAGATTTACCAACTTATTAATCTTAAATTAACATCAATGAAAAATATAACAGTAATTGGAAGCGGTACTATGGGAAATGGTATTGCTCATACATTTGCACAATTTGGCTATTCGGTTTGCTTAGTGGATATTAATGAAACTGCTTTACAAAAAGCATTAGCTACAATTGCTAAAAATATTGACAGACAAATTGCTAAGGGAACTGTTACTGAAGCTGATAAAGCATCAACGTTAGCAAATATTAAAACGTTTACAAAATTAGAGGAGGGAGCTGCACAAGCTGATTTAGTGGTTGAAGCAGCCAGTGAAAATGTGAATGTGAAATTGTCTATTTTTAAACAACTAGATGCGATTTGCCCGCCAAATACTATTTTAGCAAGTAATACGTCTTCTATCTCTATTACTCAAATTGCAGCGGTTACGAAGCGTGCAGATAAAGTAATTGGTATGCATTTTATGAATCCCGTGCCTGTCATGAAGCTAATTGAAGTTATTCGTGGGTATTCTACCAGCAATGAGGTGTGCGCTTCAATTATGGAATTATCTAAAAAATTAAATAAAATACCGACAGAGGTTAATGATTATCCTGGTTTTGTGGCAAATAAAATTTTAATGCCAATGATTAATGAGGCTATCATTACGTTATACGAAGGAGTTGCTGGTGTTGAAGAAATTGACACTGTGATGAAATTAGGAATGGCACATCCAATGGGTCCGTTACAATTGGCTGATTTTATTGGCTTAGATGTGTGTTTAAATATTTTACGTGTATTACAAGATGGGTTTGGTAATCCTAAATATGCACCATGCCCATTATTAGTTAATATGGTAATGGCTGGGCATTTAGGTGCAAAAACAGGAAAAGGATTTTATGATTATTCTTCTGGTACTAAAGATTTAATTGTTGCTGATCGTTTTAAAAAGCAAGGTGTTGCTGTATTATCTTAATTTAAATATCACATAAATGCCTGAAAGCACTATATTTCCTATCGAATACCCACCTATAAAAAGTGCTGGCTTGTATTATTTTAATACGTCTTCTGGCTTGCGTTACGAGGTACGCTTTGGCAGAAGGCAAGATAATATTCTACATTCAACTATTGTGTTTGGTGTTATTAATGACGAGTTTGAGGGTGAAGAATACGTGACAACAAATAGAGGAGAAGTATATCGTGTGATGAATACGATTGTGATGATAGTAAATGATTTTATGGAACAACATCAAAAAGTAAATATTTATGAGTTTCATGCAATTGATAGGGATGATGAAGATGAACGCCCATCGCAACAAGAACAAAAAAATAAAATAAAAGGGAATTCAAGATTAAAATTATATAAACGATATTTGCCAAAGATTTTTGAAAAAGGTTGGAACTTTAATTTTGATGGTAATAACGCTGTTGTAACTAAAATATAAATAAAATAGGTTACATTCAGTGAGGTAAACTCAGATAAATAGGTTCTCGACTTCTCCCGATAGGTATCCGGATGAACTGATAAATTAAATAAACGATTAATTAATTGATTAAAAATGGCAGTATATAAATTTAAAATAGTTGTAGAAGACAACGAAGATATCTACAGAGAAATAGAAATTTTATCTGGACAAACATTCGAAGAATTTCATACGTGTATTCAGGATGCTTTTGGCTTCGATAGCAAGCATGCAGCCTCTTTTTTTGTGAGCGACGATTATTGGCGCAAAGACCAAGAGATAACCTTACGCAAAGAAGATTTAGAGTTGGATGAGGACGAAATTAAATTAGGGGTATCTCCCAAAAAATTAATGTCGGCAACCAAAATTGCCAAATACATTGATAGTCCTCGTCAGCGTTTTGTATATGTTTTTGATCCTTCAGTAAAATGGACTTTTTGTATTGAACTTATGAAAATTTTGCCAGATAATCCTAAAGGGAAATACCCGAGCTGCATACGCTCCGCAGGAAAATCACCAAGACAATATAAACAAACCATTATGGCTGAAGGAGAAATGAGTCCGGATTTAGCGATGGCTACCATGCTTAATGATCCTGAATTGGACGAAAGCGAAATATATCAGGAAATAAAAAATGACACGAATGGAATTGATGAAGGAGATTTAAATCACTTGGAAGGTGAAGAAGGAGAAGACACGGGTGAAGAAGCAGAGACTGAATTAGGTGAAGGAGATGAGATGGAAGAGGGTGAAGGAGATTACGGAATGGAGCAAAGCGACGAAGACTAAAGGATTGTAGAGTCGCTTCAAAAAACTAAGAACTAATTTCGAAAAATAAAAAAATGGAAAAAGTAAAAAACACAGATTATCAAACTCAATTAAATGATTGGATAGAACAAGAGAAAGCGGCTATTGACTTAATAGGAACAATCGGTAAATTATGGTTTGAGAAATCAATTGAATTGATCTTATTTAGAAATCAATTAGTAGATAGAAGTGTAAGTGAGATTATGAACTTACATTTGTACGCGAAAAATATTGTAAAGAAAACAATTTCAGTGCAAGATACTTTAGCAATAGCCCAAGAAATTAATCAATTAGATGTTTGCCCATCTCGTATAGATATTGGAAAATTAGCGTTTGAATTTCTTCAAGAAAAAGATAAACATAAATCGGTAACAGATTTTTTAAAGCATAAATTAGTAGACCTTATTGGTAAAAAATCGGCCATTACCTCCAAAGATGTTGTATTGTATGGTTTCGGACGTATTGGTCGTTTGGCAGCTCGTGAGTTAATTTCTCAGGCAGGTAAAGGAGAGCAATTACGTTTACGTGCTATTGTAACACGCGGAAACAGTGCAGATGATATTACCAAACGTGCCGATTTATTACGTACGGATTCAGTACATGGAAATTTTCCAGGAACGGTGATTGAGGATTTAGAAAATAAAGCGTTAATTATTAACGGACATACCGTTCACATGATTGATGCGAAAAACCCTGAAGATGTTGATTATACCGCCTATGGCATTAATAATGCGTTGTTGATTGATAACACGGGTGTTTTTAGAGACGACGTAGAATTAAGCCGACACTTACAAGCAAAAGGTATTGATAAAGTATTATTAACGGCTCCTGCCAAAGGTAATGTTCCTAATGTGGTTCATGGTGTAAATCACGAGACTGTTGATGTAAAAAATCAACAAATATTTTCGGCAGCATCTTGTACAACCAATGCCATCATGCCTATTTTATATGTGATTGATAAAGAATTAGGAATAGAAAAAGGACATATTGAAACGGTTCACTCTTATACCAACGACCAAAACTTATTAGATAACTATCATAAAAAATACCGTCGTGGTCGCTCGGCAGCCTTAAATATGGTAATTACCGAGACAGGTGCTGAAAGTGCTTTGAAAAAAGTATTGCCACACTTAGCAGGTAAGTTTACAGCGAACTCGGTGCGAGTACCGACACCAAATGTATCGTTAGCTATTTTAAACTTAAATATTAAGAAAGAAATAACACGTGATGAGGTTAATGAGATCATCCGTAACTATGCATTAAACGGAGCGTTAGTAGAGCAAATACAATATGCGTTTAGCAATGAGTTAGTATCAACGGATATAGTTGGTAACCCATGTCCATCGGTATTTGATAGTAATGCAACCATTATTTCGCCTGATAAAAAAAGTATTGTATTATATGTTTGGTATGATAACGAATACGGTTATACCCGTCAGGTGATTCGTTTTTCGAAACATATTTCGGAAGTACGACGCGCTACTTATTACTAATAGGTTATTATAAAAAAATCCCTCTGCTTTATTTAGCAGAGGGATTTTTGATTTTAAGATATTTTTATTTATAGTATTGAAAATGCTTTGGCTTGCGCCGGTATTGCTGGTAGTTTGTATTATGTGGTTTGTTGTTTTCTTGCAATTAGTATGGTATGTGTGTCATTTTGTGCCTCTGATTTTTTGTAGAGTACTTTAAATAGGCATAATTCTTCAAATTTATTTTCAGTAAGCTGTTTTTTTAATTCGCCTAAGTTATGGTAATAGAAATAGCTTCTGTGGCCACTACTGCCAACTTGAAAATCAGATTTATTTGGATCGCCTTCCACAAAGCTTATGTATATAAGACCATGATTACTTAGTAAATTATAAGCATCAGAAATTAGTTTTGTACTATCATTTTGGGATAAGTAGGGCAAACAAAATCCACAAATTACGCCATCAAATGTTGTTTTAAGTTCATCAATTTGCCTGATGTCCATTACGTTGAAATTTGCAGTTGGGTTGTTCTTCTTTGCAAGTTCTATCATATTGGGAGCAATATCAATTCCAAATACATTAAAGTCTGGACGCTTATCTAAAAGGTATTTTGTAATATTTCCTGGCCCACAACCTATTTCTAACAGGGATGCTTTGTCTTTTGTTATAGCGATACAAACAAAGTCGTATGTCTCATTATATATGTCCAAATTCATAAACTTATCCTGGTATAATGATGCTACTTTATCCCAAGATTCAAATGTTTCTTTATATCTATCCATTGTTTTGTTGTTTTTAAATACCGCATAACGTTTTAAAGCTCACGAAGGTGTAGTTAAATATTTTTTTACCGAAAATATCGAAGAGTCAGGAAGTATACAACTACTATATTTAAAACTATGAGTAACGGAACACCAATTTTAAATAAAGACTTATTGGCTTTATGATATATGGGAGCTTTCATGCCTGCGAAGATACCAATAGAACCAAAGAATAAAGCCAATAGCATTAATTTGTTTTCAGAAATACGTTGTCGTTTGTTGATAGCTTGGCGTTTATCATACCACATAACAACATAAGCAATCACGTTAATGATAATCACATAATAAATGAATAAATGTTGATGTGTTGACATTCTAAAATGCAAAAAAAATTAATGTGATTCTACAAATTGTAAATACAATTCTTCTACCTTTTTTCGTGCCCAAGGCGTTTTTCGTAAAAATGTCAAACTCGATTTAATACTCGGATTTTCTTTGAAGCAATTGACATCAACATGATATGCCAAGCCATCCCAGCGGTAATGAACCAGCAATTCTTCTAAAATAGCTTGCAACGTTTTACCATGTAAAGGATTATTTTTTTGTTCTATCATTTATTTTTTAAGCTATCAGTGGCTTTACGAACACTACCATATTTTAAGAGTAATGCTTTCACTTCTTCGTAATTTTCTAAATCTGTATTTTTCATGATCATACGTGTACCTCTATCTACCAACTTATCATTACTTAATTGCATGTCTACCATTTTATTTCCTTTAACACGCCCGAGCTTTATCATCACTGATGTACTCAACATATTCAATACTAATTTTTGGGCAGTGCCTGATTTCATGCGCGTAGAGCCTGTTACAAACTCAGGACCAACAATGACCTCAACAGGAAATTTAGATACAGCGGCAACTCCGGAATCATTGTTGCAAACAATGCAACCTGTTATAATATTATGTTTATTACAGGCTTCTAAAGCACCTATCACATAAGGTGTAGAGCCTGAAGCGGCAATACCAATAACTACATCATTTGAATTGATATGATATTCTTGCAAATCTTTCCAACCTTGCGTGATATCATCTTCTGCAAATTCAACAGCTTTACGAATGGCAGTATCTCCACCGGCTATTAGGCCTACCACTATCCCCTGCTCTATTCCATATGTTGGCGGGCATTCGCTGGCATCAACTATTCCTAACCGACCGCTTGTACCTGCTCCCAAATAAAATAAACGCCCGCCTTGTTGCATTTTTTCTACAACAGCTGTTACTAATTTTTCTATTTGAGGAATAGCTTTTTCAATAGCCAATGGCACTGTTTTATCTTCGGTATTCATATTTTGTAATAGCTCAGAAACACTCATGTTTTCGAGGTTATTGTAATGTGAATCAGATTCGGTTGTTTTGTTCATTTCATTTAGTTGTTTGAGTTTGGTTATTGATTGTTAGAATATTTGTATTTGATTCATTCGTTAAAAACAATTAAACTTTTGCTCATTAGAATTGATTTTTTAAACAACCTAAAACAAACAACAAACAATTTTTTTTAAGCAAATTGCTTCACGTCTTTATCCGTGATTTCTTTACCACATAAAATAATCAAGCGTTCAATCACGTTTCTAAATTCACGAATATTTCCTGTCCAATCTTTCTTTTGTAATTCTTTGATTCCGTCTTTAGAGATAGTCTTTAAAGGCATTCCATTATCATCGCAAATCAATTTCAAAAAATGTTCTGCTAATAAAGGAATATCTTCTTTTCTATCATTTAAAGATGGAACATTAATAGGAATAACGCTTAAGCGATGAAACAAGTCTTCACGAAATTCTCCGTTAGCAATTTGTTTTTTCAAATCTTTATTGGTGGCGGCTAAAATTCGTACGTCCACTTTTATTTCTTTATCACCACCGACACGCGTAATTTTATTTTCTTGCAATGCGCGTAATACCTTTGCCTGAGCTGAAAGAGACATGTCGCCAATTTCATCTAAAAAAATAGTACCACCTTCTGCTAATTCAAATTTACCTTTACGTGTAGCGATCGCACTTGTAAATGCACCTTTTTCGTGACCAAACAATTCGCTTTCAATTAATTCGCTGGGGATAGCCGCACAATTCACTTCTATTAATGGTGCTTGGGCACGATGACTTTTATTATGAATGTCACGTGCAACTAATTCTTTACCACTCCCGTTACCACCAGTAATAAGGACACGCGCATCAGTTGGAGCAACTTTATCAATCATTTCTCTGATGGTATCCAAGGCTTTCGATTCACCAATCATTTCGTAGCCTTTATTAATTTTCTTTTTCAGAATTTTAGTTTCGGCTATTAAAGTTGTTTTATCTAACGCGTTTCTAATGGCTATTAACAATCGATTCAAGTCAATCGGTTTTGCCAAATAATCAAATGCACCTTTTTTCACAGCGTCCACAGCTGTTTCAATATTACCATGTCCACTCATCATAATCAATGAAGCGTCCGTATCGTGAGCCATTAATTTCGTAAGCAATTCAGTGCCATCTAATTTTGGCATTTTAATATCACTTAAAATAACATTATAGCCTCCTTTTATAGCCATATCCAAGCCTTGTTGCCCATCTTCCGCTTCATCAACATTGTATTTTTCAAATTCTAAAATTTCTCGGATACTACGACGGATGGCTTTTTCATCATCTATGATTAATATTTTTGGCATTTGTTAGTTGTTGATTTGGAGAATTAGTTGATTGAAGAGTTATATAATTTTTTTACGTAATGTTTTTTTTTCGCTGGTTAATTTTTTATTTTCTGCTCTTTTTACCTTAGCGGCTTTGCTTATCTTTGTTGGCTTACGAGGCTTTGCAATTTTAAACCCAGAAAGCAACAACTTGTAAAATTTTAACTTAAGTAATTCTTTATTTTTTAATTGAGTTCTATCTGTTTGTTCCTGTAAATGAATGATGCATTCTTTCTCTAATTTTGATACTAATTTCTTTAACAAAATTTCTTTTTCATCATCCGTTAATTTTTCAGATTCAGAAATATTAAACCATAGTTCAACTTTTGTTTCGACTTTGTTCACGTTTTGCCCGCCAGCACCGCCAGAGCGAGCTGTTTTAAACTTACATTCTTTAATAAGTTCACGTTCAATTATTTCTTCAATCGTTTTCATTTTTACGCCCACAGATAACGCAGATTTTCGCAGATTTATATTTTTATTATAACATTGCTATTATTTTGCATTGTCTAGTATCTTACATCTCTTTGTCTTTTATCTTGTATCCCTTTGCCCCTTTTGTCTCTTAAGTCCCTTCTATCTCTAAAGTCCCTTAAAGCCTCTGCCTTACCGCTTCAAATAAAATGATGCCTGCTGCAACTGATACATTTAATGATGCGATGTTTCCAACCATTGGGATTTTCACTTGTATATCACTGCGTTTCAAATACTCATTGGAAATTCCATTTTCTTCCGATCCCATAATAATAGCTGTAGGCTTTGTTAAATCAGAATTAAAATAATAGCTCTCCGTTTTTTCGTGGCAGGATACAATTTGTAAACCGTATTCTTTTAAATAATCAATCGTACTTTTCAAATTATCTACTCGGCACACCTTCATGCGGTTTAATGCGCCAGCACTGGTTTTAACAGCATCAGCATTAATTTGAGCTGCACCTCTGCTTGGTATAACGATGAAATCAACACCTGAACAATCAGCACTTCGAGCGATCGCGCCAAAATTTCTAACGTCAGTTACTCTATCTAAAATCAATACTAAAGGCGTTTTTCCTTTTTCAAAAACAGTTGCTAATAAATCTTCTACTTCGTAATACGTTACCTGTGCAATAAATGCCAAAACACCTTGATGATTTTTGGACGTGATGCGATTTATTTTTTCAGGCGGTACTATTTGAATAGGAATATCAAGATCCTTAATGGCCTTTCGCAATTCGGAATACAATTGATTAGATAATCCTTTTTGTATAATGATTTTATCTATTTCTTTCCCTGCATTTACTGCTTCAATCACGGCACGTGTGCCAAAAATTAAATTATCTGTGTTATCGTTCATTCGTGTTTTGTTATTTGAATTCTGTTATTTGTTGTTTATTGTTCGAAGCTACGAATCAATTTATTTATAGTTATTTCGAGACATATTAAATATATTTTAATTTATTAAAATCCGCTTATGCTGTATCAATTGATTCACTTCATATTCTACAATATAAATTCCTGTACTAAGTTTATTCTCGATATAAGTTTTTGTATCAATCATTTCCCATGATTTAATCAACTGTCCATCTATGTCATATAACTTCATATTCTTTACCGAATTTAGATCATTGGCAATCACCTGTATTGTTTGTTCATCTTGATTATAAAACAACTTTACATTACTATGAGTCATTTGATTATCAATGTTAGTAGCTGCTCCAACAGTAACCCATAAATTTAATGGACCAACTTTACAAGCACTTGCATCTGTTTCAGTTACTGAAATATTTCCTGATGTTGTACCAAAATTAACGGTAATCGAATTTGTTCCTTGTCCGGAAACGATTGTTATACCCAACGGCACAGTCCATGTATAGGTAAATCCACTTTGCGCAGGAACAGAATACAACACGCCATTTGCAGATGTCGTTACACTAATAGAACCTGAGATAATGGTAGGCGCTTGTAAAATATTAAAAAAGTATGCCGCCCAAAACGACGAATGAAAATTTTTATCAAATGCATACGTTCCTGTTGTTCCACCCTGTTGATAGCAGGTTCCGGGGTCAACCGAAATGCCGTGTCCCATTCCGCTAATGGTATACGTTTCTACTACCGTTTGATTGGACGTATTGTAATAACTGTTTTTAGTAACTAAACTATTTCCATTAAAATTTGATTGAATTAAGTCTGCTGTTTGATCAGCACCATGCACATTAGTCCATTGTTTCACTTGTTCAGTTACATTATTTGGACTCACCACTAAGTCTGAACTACCCTGAAAAATAGCCACTTTCGGAAAGGTGCCTGTGAATGTGGGATTTTGATGTCTTACTGAATCGCCCCAAACAATTGGCGTATGTGTTACAAAACCATACATTGCATTACTAGCAGTTAATGATGACGTTGCCGATTTAAAAGGCGCTCCAGCCATCACCGCTCCTTTCGATAATATATCCGGATAACAGGCCATCATCACATTAGTCATACATGCTCCTGCCGATAAACCTGTCACATAAATTCTACTGGCATCAATACTATAATTTACTTTCATATAATCTATCATTTGCTTAATGGATAAGGCTTCGCCTTGCCCTCGGTTTTGATCACCGTAATTAAACCAATTAAAACAAGTACTGCTATTGTTGGCTGCAATTTGTTCGGGATACACCGTGTAAAATTGGTGCTGATTAGCTAATACATTCCATCCGCTTTCGGTTGCATATTGTGTGGCTGTTTGCGTACAACCATGCATTACCACTAATAATGGCGCATTAGCAGGCAAAGCTGTTGGAGCATACGAATACATATTCAAATTTCCAGGATTTGTTCCAAAACTTGTTACTGGCGTCCAGCCTGTTTGTGCAAATAATTTAAATCCAAATAAACAAACTATTAAAAGTGAATATCGCATTACGCTAAGTTAAATTGTTTTAAATGATGAGTTGAGTGTTTATGCAGTAAATGCAACCATTCCTGGTAATCAAATTCTCCAAAAAAAGGATTCAAATGTTTAGCATCCGTATTTTGATTATAATATTCAAAAAACGTTTTTATTTCTTTTTCTAATTCAGTAATTGCTTTTGCAATCGAATCGTTTCTTAATGGCGCAGGCGCTTCACTCATTAATACGTTTTTAGTATTTTCTTTAAAGGGAGTATCGCTCAACGCAAACGCTCGCATCTTGGGCAATACAGCTTCCGGCGTTTGTTGAGGCAAATGAATACGTCCATGTGCATTACCAAAAGCGTCGGTCATGTGTTCTATCATTCCCTGAGGACTTAATACACCCCACAAACCAAATTCATTATCTGATAGTTGATTTAATAAAGGAATATACTCTGTTTTAAAAAATTGTTCAAATGTGCTCATACACAAATGTAGGATTTTTAGGCATTTTTAAAGGGTTTTAAGCTGATTTATTTAGTGTATTTATTTTTTATATATCCAATGTAGATGCTATCTTTACCGCACTATGGCATTAACAGTAAAAACATCACAACTACCTAATTCTGGAAAAGGATTATTTACCACAACACCTATTAAAAAAGGAACTCGCGTTATTGAGTATTTAGGAGAAATTATTGATTGGAAAGAATACGAACGACGCGTTGAACGCGATGAAGACGGTTACTTGTTTTTCATCAACAAAAAAATATGTATCGATGCTTGGAATACACCTCAGCATAAAGCTCGTTTCGCTAATGATGCAGCGGGTTTAGGAAGAGTAAAGGGTTTGAAAAACAATTGTGTTTACGAAACAGAAGGCGACAAATGTTTCATTATAAGCACTAAAGATCTTGCGGCCGGCGAAGAAATTTTTGTAAGCTATACCAAAGAATATTGGGATTGTGTGAAATACAATATCAGCATCGGTAGAGGACGTAAATAAAGCCCCTCCAACCTCCCCAAGGGGAGGCTTTTAAAACTTTAAAAATATCGTTATACTTTAAAACAAAAGTTTATGAAAATTTTAATTACTGGTTCTAATGGTTTATTAGGACAAAAATTAGTTTATAAACTAAAAGATAAAACAGATGTTCATTGCATTGCAACAGCACGTGGCACTAATCGATTAGTAAACGCAAATGGTTACGAATATGCTGAATTAGACATTACTAATTTCGATAACGTATCTTCTGTATTCACGCACTTTATGCCTGATGTAATTATCAATACAGCGGCTATGACCAATGTAGATGCCTGCGAAACGGATAAAGAAAACTGTTGGTTAATGAATACAACGGCAGTGCAACATCAGGTAACAGTCTTAGAAACTTTATCAAAACAGCATCCAAACTACAAACCACATTTCATCCATCTTTCTACCGATTTTATTTTTGATGGAACACATGGACCTTTAGATGAAAACGAAAAACCGAATCCATTAAGCTATTATGCGGAAAGTAAATTAGCTGCTGAAAAAATTGTACAAGCTTCTACTCTACATTGGGCTATGGCTCGAACTGTGCTTGTGTATGGCATTGTAGATAATATGAGTCGAAGTAATATCGTCTTATGGGTAAAACAAAATTTAGAACAAGGCAAAGTAATTAATGTGGTTGATGATCAATTCAGAACACCAACACTTGCTGAAGATTTAGCCGATGGTTGTATTTTAATTGCTGAGAAAAAAGCACAAGGCATTTATAATATTTCTGGAAAAGATTTTTTAAGCATTTTAGAATTAGCACATTTAGTAGCAGATTATTATAAATTAGATAAGTCGTTAATTAAGCCCTCTAAATCAGCAGATATTAAGCAACCTGCCAAACGCCCGCCAATTACGGGTTTCATCATTGATAAAGCAAAAAAAGAATTAGGATATAACCCTCATAGTTTTACAGAAGGCATACAGTTTTTGGAAGAGCAATTGAAAAAGATGGGCGCGTAGATTATTTTAACTTTTAAAAGATTATATATGTCTGATACTACAATTCAACAGATTCAATTATCAGGTTATTCATATCGTGGTCAAATAATCAGCGATTTAATTCATCTTGAAAGATTAATAGACGAATCTATTTCTAGACATTTTTGTACCGATACTGATAAACAAAAAGAATTCTTTGAATTGATAATAGCAAATGAAAGAATGACATTGAATTCAAAAATTCAAGTTTTTGAATTTATCTTTAAAAAACATCATATCGATTTAATTAAAAGTGTTCCTGAAATATTTTCTAATTTAAAGAGTTTAAATGAAGAAAGAAACATAGTAGCTCACTACCTGTTAGATACATCAGAAGAGGGGCGTAAAGCGTTTAATGACTTTGCGAAAATCGGATTCGTGAAATTTAGAAATTCAACCGAAACACTTTGGAGAAGCAATGATGATGTGAATAAATGGCACAAACTAACACGAAAATACATTCTATTTATGGAAGAATTTTTAACTAAATAGATTAAAATAATTTTATTTATCTACCACTTACATTTACAACTTGGCGAAAAATAAACCGTTGCTTTTGGCAGCATATCTTTAACACGCTTTTGCAAATCATCGCTCATTAAGATATTACGAAGATCCATCACATTCAAGGCTTTAAGGTTGGATAGTGTTGAAGGGAAATCATCTAAATTATTACTCCACAAATCCAACATTTTTAAGTTCTCTAAATTTCCAATTTGCGGTGGCAACATGACTAAATCATTTTGATTAAAATTGAGGTAGGTTAAATGCACCAACTTACCTATTTGCTTCGGCACACGCTCTAAGCCCGTTTTACTGCAAGCAAAGTATTGGAGATTCGTTAATTGACCTATGCTATCAGGTAATTCCTTAATGGTATTTTTACTGATATCTAAATATTGTAAATTTTTAAATTTTAAAATTTCTAAGGGAAAAGATTTCAAATGTTGTTTACGTAATACCAATTTAATAACGGCATCAGGGTTTTTAAGTGCTTCTTGCAAACTGGTAATAGCGGTTAATGTATCTAACGATAAGGAATCTAATAACTGCGCCTTCGATATAGAAAAGCTGAATACGCATAAGATTAGTATTTTGAATTTAAACATGACTACAAGCTATTTTATCGTTCGCTAACTGTTGTTTGAGTTCATCTAAGTTAGCAAATTTTTGTTCATCACGTATGTGTTTGATAAATTCAACCTTAATCTTTTGTCCGTAAAGCTCTTTATCAAAATCAAACATATTGACTTCTATTTTCACCTTATTATCCGAATCCGTTGTGGGGTTCGTTCCAATGTTAAGCATGCCTTTATGCATTTCCTTGCCAATTAGCACATTCACAGCATACACACCAATTTTAGGAATTAATTTATCTTCATCATCAATTACAATATTAGCTGTTGGATAGCCAATGGTACGTCCCAGTTGCTTGCCTTTTACCACTTCCCCTGTAATAAAAAAATGATACCCTAAATAAGCATTCGCTGTATCTATATCCCCTTCTTCAATAGCTTTGCGTATACGGGAACTACTTACATTCAACATATTAATTTCCTGCACTGGTATTTCCTCAACTGTAAAATGATTAGCTGCCGATAATGATTTTAAGGTATCTATGTTACCCGCTCTATCACTACCAAAACGATGATCGTAACCTATCACTAATGTTTTAGTATGTAACGCTTTAGCAATGATTTCAGTCACATAATCGTTAGCATGCATCTGCGAAAAGGCTTTTGTAAAGGGAAATACAAGCACATGGTCAATTCCAAATTGCTTTAATAAGTCGCACTTTTCTTCGGTCGTTGTAATTAAACGTAAATCTTTTTGATCAGGAAATAACACCTTACGAGGGTGAGGCGCAAAGGTAAACAAAACTGTTTCCCCGCCTTGCTGTTCCTTAATTTCTAATAAGCGTTTAATGATTTTTTGATGTCCTAAATGCACCCCGTCAAACGTTCCTATTGTTACAATAGCATTTTGTAAAGTTGTAATTTCGGATATGTTATTGTAGATGCGCACAAAAAATGACGTGCAAAGATAACAGATTTAAAACACTTTGACGCTACCATTTTTAATGATGTAATCCACGCCGTTAATGTTAAACTTTTTACCTGTGCTCTGCTTCATTAAATCCGTAATGTCTTGTTCAATGGTATGCAGCGATCCTTTTGTTTTATAGGCAATATTCAAATAATCCTCATTAATTTCCATACCTTCATACACACCACATAACACCACTCGCACGG
>JAYVDU010000384.1:0-3703 GCA_043749245.1 Bacteroidota bacterium
GGTTAAAAGGTGATAGTGATATGTTAAAAACAGGTTTCAACTTCAAAAAAGGTGCTGAATTTTTTATCAGTTCTCCAAATCAAGAATTCATAAAAAAAATTGCATTGGGTATTATCACTGACCCCTCCGTTTGCTTTGGAATGAAAGTTGAAAATATTTCAATTAAAGAAACACCTTATTTCTCGAATAGAGAACGATTCAATGTTTCCAGCCCTATTTTTATAAAGCGTAAGATTAACGAAAAAATAAAATTCTATTTTTATGATGAATTAGAATCAGATGCTTTACTCACAGAGACAATGAAATCAAAATTTAAAAAAGCTGGTTTAATCACCGATGGTTTTAAAATCGAATTTGACAGAGCTTATCCTAAAGCAAAAGTTAAAGCTTCAACATATAATAAAGTTGAAAACAAAGGAAGTGTTTGTCCAGTCATTATTGAAGGCTCCCCGGAACAAATCGGTTTCGCTTGGGATGTTGGTGTTGGAAATTCAACTGGTATAGGATTCGGTTCATTAGCTTAAAATCATAATTATGTTTGTAGTAAAATATTCTGGCAATTTCGGTTTTATAAAACCTTGGACTGCTGTGCGCGATAGTGAAACGTTTTCACAGCAATTTTTAACGCCTTCAACAATTGAAGGTATAGAAAAAAAATTATTTCCTGAGCTTCTAAAAGAATTTAATGGTGAGATAACTAAAATAATAAGATATCGCTTGAATTATCAAGGTATTGATATGCAACAAGAACGCACTTGGTCAAAAGGTGGAATTAACATCTATAAAGATAAGGGGCAATACAAAACAAATCTTGGTATTTTGACCAGAGGAGTACTATTAAATCCCAATTTGTATTTAGTTTTTAAAGAAAGAGCAGATGCAGATAGAGCATTCAATCAAACTATTTGCCTTTGTCGCAACGAAGATTTGATGTTCCCTGAAGAAGTTTTTGAAAGTTCTTTTGCTCAATTTGACGAAATTGATGGTTTCGAATTAATATTCTCAGATGCGAAAAATGGATTTAAGGTTGGCCATAACCGTTTTGATAATGCTTCTGAAATGTTTGGAGAATTAAAAGTTTTTGGCAACCCTATAAGAACTAGAATATGAAACATCTTTCAGAAATTTTAGCAAAAAGTGCCAACTATGGCAGTTTAACGCTGCTTGAGCATACGCAGCAAGTGACACAAGCTATTGAATTATTTGCACAAAAGTACGCATTTAATTTTGATGTTGCTTTAGCACGTAAAGGTGCAATTTTGCATGATTTAGGAAAAGCACATCCCCATTTTCAAAGGAAAATTCAAAAAGTAAATGGTGCGAGTATAGTTGAAAACAGAGAATGGGATTTTGCACATCGCCACGAAATTTCTTCTTTAGCTTTTTTGAAATGTTTCCCTAATGAAGAATGGGACGTTTTAATTGATATAGTCGTCGCTCACCATAAATCAATTGAAAACGATCCGAGCGAACGAGGACTATTAGATTTATTAGAAAACGATAGGAATTTAATCGAAAATCATTTAAAGAATTGGGATGATTGGCATTTCTACGGATTGCAAATAATTGAATCTTTTGATTTACCAACATGCGCAATAAGTAAAAGAGAAGCAATAGACACTTTAAATTATGTTACCGAATATTGCGAGAAAAAGAAAAATGGTGTATCCTCGCTCAGAGGGTTGATAAAATCCGCTGACCATTTTGCCTCAGCTTTTATGCACAAGACAGGTGAAATGTTAAAACAGCTTTTTGAAATTCCTAATTTAAGTTTTTATCATGATGATAACCGTAAAAGTGAAATTTATCCACTCTCTCAAATTTCAACTGATGATAGTAGAGAACATACTTTAGTAGTAGCTTCAACAGGAGCAGGTAAAACGGATTTTTTATTACGCAGATGTAGTGGCAGAGTATTTTATACTTTACCATTTCAAGCAAGTATAAATGCTATGTGGGAGCGAATTGTATCAACTGTTCCGAATAAAGATATTCGTTTACTTCACGCAACTTCTAAAATTGTAACAAAGGGAAAAATTGACGAACAGATTCTGCAACCGCTTGCAGGATCGGCTGTAAAAGTTTTAACTCCTCACCAATTAGCAGCTATTATTTTCGGCACATCGGGCTTTGAAACTGTTATGCTCGATTTAGAAGGGACAGATGTCATTCTTGATGAAATACATACCTACTCCGATTTTTCAAGAAGTATGGTACTTGAAATTGTAAAAACTTTACTCCGTTTAAACTGTCGAATACATATTGGCACTGCAACGATGCCAACTGTACTTTACAATGAATTACTTAAAATCCTTGATGGTAAAGAAAAAGTATATGAAGTAAGTCTTCCAGAAAAAGTATTGGACACTTTTGATAGGCACCAAATTGATAAAATCGAAAATGAAACTTTTATTAAATCCATTTTAGAAAAAGCATTTAAAAATAATGAAAAAGTATTGGTTATTTTTAATACTGTTAGCAAAGCTCAAACTGCATTTGCCGAATTTTTAAATGATTTTCCAGAAATCCCTAAAATGCTCATTCATAGCAGGTTTAAACGTGGTGATAGAGTTGATTTAGAAAAAAAACTAAAATTAGAATTTAATGGGGATGGGAGTAAAAAATTTGGAGATGGTTTAAAACCTTGCTTAGTAGTTTCCACACAAGTTGTTGAAGTCAGTTTGGATATAAGTTTTGATAGAATGATTACTCAGTGTGCACCACTAGATGGGATGATTCAACGTTTTGGGCGCGTTAATAGGAAACGTAATAAAGATACGATAGGGAAATTTAAACCTATTCATGTAATAAAGCCCTTTGGAAATGTTTTACCTTATAAAATGGATATTTTAAAAGCAAGTTTTGATCAACTGCCTGAAAATTTTGAAATTTTACATGAAAGAACACTTCAAGAAAAAATTGATTTAGTGTTTCCAGTTTTAGATACAAAAGAAATTGATGTGCATTTAATTTATGAAAATGAACGATATAAAATTAGAGAACTGACAAACAACAAAAAAGCCGTTTTAGTTGAAGCTTTAGAAATTGAAAGCGCGACTTGTATTTTAGAACAAGACAGAGAAAAATATTTGATTGGAAATTGGGAGGAACGCATTCAATTAGAAATTCCAATTAACTACAAAACAATAGCACGGCATAAATCAAAATATGTACAATTAGAAGTAGGCTCATACCCTTTTGTTGTGCCACAAGTTGAAAATGATTATAAAATATTTGGATTACAATTAGTTGAACACGAAAATTTCTTATAAATATGTACACAAGCTATATCGGTAAAAAGTTTTTACAAATCTATCGGAAAAAAGAGAATAAACCCGATGATTACACGGCATTGCAATTTTTTGATGAGGAATTTTTTCCATTATTCTTCACAGATAATAGCCATTTAATGCATGTCGGAAACTCTCCTTTTTTTCAAAAACCCAAAGATGAAGATGTGCAGAGGTTCGGGAGTAAATCTTTGGCTCAATACAATAACCTTATAAATGCTGTAAACAATGAGGAACCAAATATGTCAACTTTTGTGGGATTTGCTGCTAAAGATATTGAAGGAACAACTTCTGGTCAATTAACAAGTATTGATTTTAAAATCAAAGAAGAAGATTTTTATTCTTCATGGATTGGCGAGGCACTTGGAATTGGTGTAAGTGGAGGTTTGGTAATGCTAATAGATGAGAAAGAT
>JAYVDU010000385.1:0-3691 GCA_043749245.1 Bacteroidota bacterium
GTTATATTTAAGAGTAATTGTTGCATGGCATAATTATTAGTTGCTATACAAATATACAAAAATCAAACTTTATTCTCAAAACAATTTTAATTAAATATCTATCTTATTTAATAATAGATGTTTCCTTATTATTACTCTTGAATAAGTTAAATCAGTTATTCTTTAATAAAAACTCCTTTTATCTGTTCGTTTATGATACAAATACCCATCTTTAAAGAGTTCTTATTTTGCAAATGTCCATTAAGCAGTTATCTTTGCAAATGATATTCGGGGGCAAAATGTTTCAAATCAAAGCATTATCTAACTCAAATAAACTTACACTTATAACGTATCATTTACAACTCATAACCACTTCATGAACTTTTTTCAACGCTTTCGTTTTTTTTTAATTGGATTTATTCCCGGATGCATCATTTTATTTTTCATTGTTCGCAATAATGGCTGTACAAGCCCTAACGAATTAAAAATGTTAGAACTTCAATTTCAAACCCTACACTTAGGAAAAAAAGCTGCGTGTAAACTAAACTGCTTATCACTCACCGAAGCGGGACTTAAAACCAAACTGCGAGATTTTGAAGTGGATTATGATTTAAGTGAGGTTCATAAAAAACCCTATGGTTTTTATTATTTAAAAAATATGGGGGAAAAAAATAATCCTTATGAAATGGTAATTGAAGACAGAGATACAATTTCATTTATCAATGATATTAAATTATTAAGCAATCCATCAACTTGTCATTGCGATACGATTCAATAAACACCATGGAATTAAAAACAGATTTATCTAAATTCAATAACGACTGGTATAAAAAGGGGGGGACTTCTTTCAAGCGTATAGCTTGGTATACAGCCAATGCCATCTTTCTTAATTCCGCTTTTCCTAACAGTGATTTTAAAGTTTTTTTATTACGTTTATTCGGAGCTAAGATTGGAAAAAATGTAAAAATTAAACCGTTTGTAAATATTAAATATCCATGGAATTTAGTGATTGGCGAAAACGTATGGATTGGTGAACGCGTGTGGATAGACAACTTAGGGAAAGTTACTTTAAAAGATAATTCCTGTGTATCGCAAGGCGCAATGTTGTTGTGCGGAAATCATCATTACAAAAAAGTTGCTTTTGATTTAATCGTAGGAAATATTACTATTGAAGAAGGTGCTTGGGTTGGCGCCATGTGCGTTGTTTGCCCCGGCGTTAGAGTTGGAAGCCATACTGTACTTACCGTTAATAGTGTGGCTACTGCTAATCTACTGCCTTGGAGTATCTATCAAGGAAATCCTGCTGTAAAAATAAAAGACAGAATAATAAAAGGTTAAGATTTACAAACTTACTTGGTGCTTGCACGGAAACGCTGTAATGACAGTAAAATTGACCTTTTGAGAGTGTTTTTAAAATTGAATGTTCTAATAAATTTAACGCATTTACTGAGTGTTAAACTATTATTTTAAATTATTCGACATTAAAAAATTAAAGTGGCTGAAAGAAAACGTCAAGTTCAAGGCGAGCGAAACCTAAAAAAACAGGAGTTTACTAAAGTAAATGACTGATTTTTTAGGTGAGCTCAACGCTGAAATTGGCGTTTTCTTGCTGACACTACTTACTAATAATCAAAAACTCTGTTCTACGATTTTTAGCCTTGCCTTCTTCCGTTGTGTTTTCAGCAAGTGGTTTTTGAGGTCCATATCCTTTAGCCGAAATACGTTTACCATCAATACCTTTTTCATCTAAGTAAGCTTTTACGGTAAAGGCTCTATTGGCAGATAACGCTTCATTAGCTGCCGCAGCACCAACATTATCGGTATGTCCCTGCACTTCAATATGAATAGTTGGATTAGCCTTTAAATATTCTGCAAAAGCATCTAATACAATAAATGATTCTGATTTTAAATCGGCTGAATTCGTATTATAATATAAATTATTAAGCACAAACGAACTTCCTTCTTTAGCCACATTAAGTTCTAAACTCACAGGCTTTGGTTCATTACTAAATGTAGCGTCTTTAATGCTAATCACTTTTGAGTTAAATGCATAATCATCTTTTTTGACTGTAATTAAAATATCATCTTTCTTCTTCAAATTTATAGCCACCATAAATGTTCCCTTCGCCGAATCAACTATTGCCAAGGTTTTTTCTTTAGTTACTGTATTTGTAATTTCTACCTGACCGCCGGCAACTTTATTTCCCTCTTTATCTTTCACATCTCCTCTCAAAAAAGTTGTTTCTTGCGGACGAGCTTCTTTATATAAATCAAACGAAAATAAATCATAACGCCCTACTCCTTTGCCTCGCATTTTACCTTCATCGTAAGAGAAAAAATAACCCGTTTTACTATCTGTACTTACAAAAAAGCCTGTATCCTCAGCTTCGGTATTAATTGGGTATCCAATGTTTTCGGCGTCTAACCATTCTTTTTTGTCGTTTTTACGAATAAAAAATATGTCAAAACCACCAAAACCATACTGCCCGTTACTACTAAAATAAAGGGTTTCACTATCCGAGTGAATGAACGGTGTTTTTTCGTCACCCGCTGTATTAATTTTTGGACCGGCATTTTTAGGAACACTCCAAGCACCTGTTTTAGGGTCTCTTAAAGTATAATAAATATCAATGCCTCCATAACCACCTGGCCTGTCACTTGCAAAGTAAATGGTATTGCCGTCAGCACTCACGGTTGGTTGTGAATCCCAATACACAGCATGATTTACATTAGGGCTTAACTTTTTAATGGGTTGCCATTCGTCATCCACATTTTCACTCACATAAATATCGCAGTTAGGTTGATTACCGCCTTCTTGCTTCATCATAGCAAAATACAAATGCTTATTATCAATGGAAATGGTGCAACCTCCCTGATTATCTCCGGATTCATTAAACGGAAAAGGCATTGGTTCGCCAGAATTAAACACGCCTGTTTTATCTCGCTCTGCCACCATAAATACTTCTATTTCTCTATCAGATGCATAGACTTGGTTTTTACTTTGAGCAGACATTTTTCGGGTAAACAAACATAATTTATCATCAGGAGATATAAAGGCTAAGTACTCATCTTTAGGTGTTGAAATACCTTTAACCACATGTGGTTCAAAAGGAACAATTTTCTTTTTAAGCTCCGCTTCCTTCTTAGCAAACTTAATCATTTGTTTTGCCTGGTATATTTCTACTTCATAATCTTTCGAGAATTTTTTATCATTATCGTCTTTGAATTTGATAAATTTTTCGAGGTACTTAATGGCCGAATCATTTTTAGTTTCTTCGTAATAATTAAAACCGATGTAATAATAAGGTTCCGAATGTATTTGTGGACAAGCGCCTATAGCCTTATAGAAATAGGGAATAGCAGGAGCAAACGATTTATTTTCTAATTTACAATGCACCACAATTTCATTACCCATAGCGATGTTTGCTTCTGCAAAATCAGGCTCCAAGGCCAAGCATTTACTTAAAAACGTCAAACGCTCAGGCTTGGTATATTTCTTTTTTTCGATGCCTTTAGCATAAAGTTTCAAGGCCTCTTTGCTATCTATGTCGTTACAAAATTGTTTGGAAGCCCCTTCCTCTTCTTCCTGCGCGACAGCTGAAAAGGAAAAGCACATCAATGAAATAATAAAAATATGTTTTTTCATAAGAGTCATAATACAAATACATTAATTAGTTACAGCTCATTTAAAATGAACTTATTTATAACTCAA
>JAYVDU010000386.1:0-3686 GCA_043749245.1 Bacteroidota bacterium
ATACGACTAAATGTTGTGCGTTCGTGCTTTTCCGCTACGCTGTCACAATAGCTTTCTTTAAAGATTCAAAATGTAATGTGTCTTGTCCCATTAATGTCATAAGCTCTTGAACTGCTTCTGGCAAATTCATTAATAACTCGTCATGTTTGGTCACTTTCTCAAATGTTGTAAAATGAGAAAAATGATGAAGTGTTTTAAGCTGATGAGGCTCTGGCATTAATATTTTAAGTCTTGCATCTACTTCGTCATTTGAATCAGGCAACTTTAATAGTGTATATATTTCTAAGAACCTTCTTACAGCGTTTGGCATTAAGATAAGTTTGTCATCTGATTCTTGACATCCGCCTTCAAAAAATTTGTAAATTATTTCAAAGAGATAAATGTATTCCGACTTATAATCTCGTAAAGATTTTGGCAAGCCTTGTATTTCAGATTCATCTTTTGATAATCGCTTTATAAAATAATATTCTCGTGTATTTTTCTTGTTAATTCTATTTGAATCTTTTAAGAATGAGAAGAATTCAAAGTTGTGAGTCGATATAAATAATTGTTTAAAACAGTTTACAAATTTATTTGGTTCTGCTGGGTCTTCATTTTGTCTGAAAAAGAATGAGTTTATTAATGAATAGATTTGAGCAATATGGTTTCCATCTAAACTTGAAATTGGGTCGTCAATAAAAATGATTATGTCTTTTAGTTTCTTGTCACGATGCAAACTTTCAAGTGATACTAAGAAGTAAGAAAATGATATTGCTGTTTTTTCGCCTTCACTTAAATTCTCTGCTATCTTTTCGCCACGTTTTAAAATAAATTTGTCGTCTGTCGTAACTTCTATGGCAATGTCATCTCGATTTAGAATTTTTTTAATAAAGTCGTTTAACTCTTGCTGTCCTGCAATAACACTTTTAAGTTGTGCTTCTAAAGTTTTATTTTTTGAAACTATCTTTTGGACGTAAGAAGTATATCTTTTTATGCAACGTTCCGAAAAGTTTTTATTCTGTTCTTTAGTTTGATAATCTTCTTGAATGAGAAATTGAGCAACTTGGTGCTTTTTTAATTTTGTCCTTGCGGCTTCTTGTTCTGTTCCAAAGTTGTCAAGAAAATTATTATGTGAGGTGATTATTAAATTAGTGTCAGTAATCCATTTGTTCAAATGTTCATTTACAGTTTGGTCAAAGCTAACTGTATCAAGATAATTAAAAATATTGTCCTTTTCTTTTCTTTCAAGTTCCGTCAAAAGATGCTTTAAATATTCAAGATATTGATTTTGGATATTCTGAAAGCTATCTAATTGTGTTTGATAATCCTCTTGGTTATTATCAAAAAAATCATTCTTACTTGATGGGAAGTTTAACGATTCTAACCTTTCTTTTTCACCATAAATTATTTTGCGACATTCCGAAATACTTTCTCTGACTTTTGCTGCTGCATTAGAAAAGTAACTATTTAATTCTTTGATTCTGGCTGGGTTAATTTCGTTGTCACAAAAGGAACATTTTGATTTGGATTCATGCAATGGAATACCTGCTTTAGTCCAATAGTACAAGTCGGAATTATTATCTAAAACAGTTATTACATCTGTTTTCGTTGGTTCTGTTTTTAAAATTCCTTTTACGGAATTATATAATTCTTCTAAATGTGATTCAAATTCAATCGGTATTATTGGCTGTCTGTCATTAGTAGCTAGTGAAGTCTTTTTTACTTTTGATAGTTCAGTTTCCTCTACAATAACATGAGAAGTAAGATTGCTTATTACTGAATTCTTTATTGTCCCGAAATGCCTTTTGTCAAACTCTATAAGACTATTGAAAATGTCATTTTTTATTCTTCTTGATTCCGCTGTAAATTTGGTTGTGTCAAATAGATTGAATTCGTTAATGATTGTTTGGAATGGTTCTTTTTTTCCACGAACCGTTTCATTGCCATTTACATTTTCAATACGTTTTAAATTTTCTTCGATTTCTTCTCGTATTGCAACATTTTCGCCAACATCAAACGATATTCCATTTACGTTTTCATCTGTATCCCATTTTAGATTTTCTCTTATGTATTCAGAGTTAAAAACCTCAACATTTAATGTACAAGCTGCAAGGTCAGTTTGTTTAATTTCTGAATTGTCTGAGAGTTGAAGTTTAAATTCAGCTTCTGTAAAATTTGGGTGAAGTTGTTTGTTTTTTAGAGATGAGAAAATTCTTGACAAGGTTGTCTTCCCTGTATAGTTCCACCCATAGATAATATTTTTCTCTTTAAAGTCTGGTAGTTGAGGTCCCGATGTGAAGTTTTTAAAAACTCCAAAATTTTTGACAGTCTGTATTTTTTTAATCATATAGTTGAGTTAGGTCGGTCGAAATTTGTAGGGTGTCACGCAGCATGACGCACAACGGTTTAGGGCTTGCCGAAGTGGGGGAAATCAGGGTTCTTCAGCCCAACCCTTGTACTAAAGATAAATTGAAAAACTGAACTTGAGCCTTTGTTCGTCAGCCCCCATTTTGGCAAACCCATGTAAGCTGCTGTACTGTCTACGCTTTGTTGTCATACCAAAAATAATGAAGATAACGTAATGCGTTTATGCAATGTCCACCCCAATGATTACGAAAGCTAAATTTTAGTTGCCATAATGCATCTTCGGTAGCTTCGTTTGACCCAACTTTAAGTTTTTCCAATTCAATTTTTAAATCTCGGTAAATGTCAGCGAAATCGTCTACTAACCAACCTTGGCTTGGACTTTCATCCTTCTCATAAGTTGGGTCAAAAGATTCAAAATAAAAAGCTTGTCCGCCTAATTCACTAATTACATTTTGATTGTTATTGTCAAAGAATTTGTCTCTATCAAAATTAGAGTCAGAATTTGAATATATTAGTTCAATTTCCGTAAGTTTTTGTCCTGCTGCGTAAAGGTCGACAAGTGCCAAATGGGATTGTCTTACGAAGCTTTCCTTATTAATATTTTTTAATTCAACGATGTCAACAAATTGGTGTGCTGCCACAAGAAAATTTCTTGTAGTGTCAAGATTTAAAAAGTCAATAATGTCTTTCGATAATTGTGCGGTCATTGTATAACAGCTTACGGTTTAGGGCTTGGCGTTGTAGGGGAAATCAGGGCACTTCAGCCCAACCTTTGTACTAAAGATAAATTGAAAAACAAAACTTGAGCCTTTATTCTTCAGCCCCTATAACGCCAAACCCCTGTAAGCGGCTGGCAAAGTCTCGTAGTCGGTCTGCCAAATCATCGATGTCGTTTTTCCTTGCAATTTGTTGTAACCAACTTTTAGGGATTGTGTCAAAACCATAAAGAAGTCCTGCAAGTCCGCCTGTAACCGCTCCTGTTGTATCAGTATCTTCTCCTAAGTTTACCGCTTTTAAAGTCGCCGTTTTATAATTGTCAGTTGTCAATAAACACCAAATACTTGCCTCCAAAGTATGCAAAACATAACCACTGCTAAAAATATCTTTGTCTGTCAACTCGTAAATATTCCCTTTCAATAATCTGTTAAATAATTCTATTTCGGTTGGATTTATTGAAAGTGAGTTTAAGAAGTCAGAAATTTCTGATTGCAAATTTTTATAAATTTGAAATTTATCTATTCCATTTATTATTTGTCGTGCAAATTCAAGATAATAAAAGCAAGCAATAATAGACCGAATGTGTCCGTGAGTAATTGATGAAACCTGTTTTGTAATTTCAT
>JAYVDU010000387.1:0-3685 GCA_043749245.1 Bacteroidota bacterium
AGGTATTTAATTCAAATTGTTTAAGCACATTTCAAATTTACAGTTAATAAAACAAAAGAAAAATTAAAAAAAACAGACGATCATAAATTTTAAAAACTATTACTTTGTTTTACTTTAAATAAACTAGTTTTATCAAAGAAAAGGATAAATTAGCTGTTTAAAAGATTGAAAATTAATTGATAAATAAAGATGAGCACTCAAAAAAATATTACAGTTGTTGGAGCCGGATTAGTAGGTTCTTTAATATCTATTTATCTTGCTAAACGTGGTTATAAAGTAGATGTATACGAACGTCGCCCTGATATGCGCAAAGCAGATATCATAGCTGGCCGTTCTATTAACTTAGCTTTAAGCGACCGTGGATGGAGGGGTTTAGAAGGTGTGGGCATTGCCGATGAAATAAAAAAAATAGCTATTCCTATGTATGGTCGTTCTATACATATGAAAGATGGTTCATCAACATACCAAGCCTACGGAAAAGACAATCAAGCGATCTATTCCGTATCACGAGGCGGTATCAATATGCGATTGATGGATTTGGCCGAACAGCAACCAAATGTAACTCTACATTTTGAAGAGCGTTGCGATAAGTTAGATAGAAAAACAAATGAGATATCGTTTCATAATACCCATACAGATAAAGCGAGCCAGGTTAAAAGTGATATTATATTAGGCTCTGATGGTGCATTTAGTGCGATTCGTACACAAATGCAATTTCAATCGGATCGCTTTGACTATCAACAATTTTATATTGATGCCGGTTATAAAGAATTAATAATTCCCGCTGGACCAAACGGAGAACACTTGATTGAAAAAAATTGTTTGCACATTTGGCCTCGTGGTAGTTTTATGATGATTGCTTTACCCAATATGGACGGTAGTTTCACCTGTACCTTGTTTTTTCAAATGGAAGGAAAGGTATCGTTTGATTCTTTAAAAACGAAAGAAGATGTGATGGCATTTTGCAAACAAGAATTTCCTGACGCGGTTCCTTTAATGCCAACGTTATTGGAAGATTGGTTTACGAATCCTACATCAAGCTTGGTTACTGTAAAATGTAAGCCTTGGGTGTGGGACGATAAAATTGCGTTAATTGGTGATGCGGCTCACGCTATTGTACCTTTTTACGGACAAGGTATGAATTGCGGTTTTGAAGATTGCGTGGTATTAAATGAATTAATAAATAAACACGGCGACCTGAATGGTGCTTGTTTAAAGGAATATGAAGCTTTACGCAAACCAGATGGAGATGCGATTGCTGATTTAGCAATTGCTAATTTTGTGGAAATGCGCGATAAAACGGCTGATAAAACATTTTTATTACAAAAGAAAATTGAAGCCCATTTTAGTGCCAAGCATCCTGAAAAATGGATTCCATTATACAGTATGGTAACCTATACGCCAAGTATCCGCTACAGCGAAGCGTTAGTAAACGGTAATAAGCAACAAGCCATTATGGACAAAATCATGGCTTCGCCTGATATTGAAGGCAAATGGGACAGTGCAGAAGTTGAAAACGCAATTTTAAACTTATTGTAATTTATACAAATAAAGTAGTCACCCTGAACTTGTTTGACTATACCGATTTACAATTCAGCATTTAATTTATGCTAACAAAGAGTTGCTGAAACGAGTTCAGAGTAACAACTAAAAAAATAAAACACGTGAACGAAATAAATATAAACCCAACAGATGAGAGATT
The DNA here is from genome assembly GCA_043749245.1 of Bacteroidota bacterium. Lineage (GTDB taxonomy): Bacteria > Bacteroidota > Bacteroidia > B-17B0 > Aurantibacillaceae > UBA4416. Next base: position 1,703 of record JAYVDU010000387.1, read on the forward strand.
AATAGCGTTTAAGCGCTTATTAGACGTGATGGATGACCTAAGAGCAAAATGCCCCTGGGATCAGAAACAAACGATGGAAACCCTGCGCCATTTAACGATTGAGGAGACATACGAACTAAGCGATGCTATTTTAAAGGGAGATAAAACCGAAATCAAAAAAGAGATTGGCGATGTGTTATTGCACATGTTATTCTATTCTAAAATTGCCAGCGAAACCAATGATTTTAATATCACTGATGTCATTAATTCCTTGTGCGAAAAAATGATCTTCCGTCACCCACATATTTATGGTGATGTGAAAGTTAAAGATGCTGACGAAGTAACTACTAATTGGGAAAAGCTAAAACAAACAGAAGGAAATAAAGGTGCATTATCAGGTGTTCCAAACAGCATGCCTTCTTTATTGAAAGCCCTACGCATACAAGATAAAGCAAGAGCTATCGGTTTTGATTGGGAAGATCCTAATCAAGTTTGGGAAAAAGTACAAGAAGAGTTAGGTGAATTACAAGCAGAAGTGGCGAATACGAATTCAATGACTGATGACGTGTCAAAAGAATTAAACCACAAAAAAATAGAATCAGAATTAGGTGATGTATTATTTGCATTAATTAATTATGCTCGTTTTTTAAATATTAATTCAGAAGATGCTTTAGAAAAAACTAATAAAAAATTCATCACTCGTTTTAATTACATGGAACAAAAAATATTAGCTCAGGGCAAAGCCCTTGCAGATTGCTCTTTGGCAGAGATGGATGTGTTTTGGAACGAAGCAAAGAAAATGGAGAATTTATAATTTAATGAAATCTAAAACTGTTATAAATGTTCAAGGAACTACCGTTGGAATTTTCAATGGAAGTAATTCTGATTTCATATCTATTACTGATATTGCAAAATACAGAAATCAAGACGAGCCATTTTCTGTAATTAATAATTGGATGAGAAGCAGAAGTACAATTGATTTTTTGGGTTTATGGGAAAAGTTAAATAATAGTGATTTTAAACCTATCGAATTCGATAGGTTTAGAAATGAAGCAGGGAATAACTATTTTGTCTTATCGCCACAAAAATGGATAGAAACAACGAATGCAAAAGGAATTATTTCAAAATCAGGTAGATATGGCGGTACTTTTGCTCATAAAGATATAGCTTTTGAATTTGCATCATGGATTTCACCAGAGTTTAAACTATATTTAATAACCGAATTTCAAAGGTTAAAAGAGGATGAAAATAGTCGCTTATCACTTGCTTGGAATCTAAACAGGACTATTTCTAAAATAAATTACAAAATTCATACGGATGCAATTAAAGAACATTTAGTCCCAAAAAACATTACAAAAGAGCAGGCTAATCACTTATATGCAAATGAGGCAGATATTTTAAATGTCGCATTATTTGGTAAAACAGCGAAGCAATGGCGAGCAGAAAATTTACTATCTGACGGTAATATCAGAGATAATGCCACAATGGAACAATTATTAGTACTGGCAAATATAGAAAGTATGAACGCTGAGTTTATAAGAATGAATTTGCCTCAAAAAGAAAGGTTATTAAAGTTGAATCAAATTGCAATTGTTCAATTGAAATCATTGATTAATAATCATAATATTAAGAAGTTAAAATAATGTCCTTACTAAACAACATAGCAACTTATTTACTTTCCCAAAAAGAATCACGCCTTGGCGTCACAAAAGTGACTAAGCAATTTTTCTCTTGGAATAAAATATCCAAGATGATACTTATTGCTTATGACAATCAATTAAGCGAACTTACAGAGTTTATCAATGCATGTAAAACAGATAGTATAACTGTACAAGTAGCAATCATTTATGGCGGTAAGCCAGAGCAAGCACCACATCCATCGTTTGATCACATTGTTTTAGATAAGAAAAAGTTTTCTGTATTTCAATTACCAACTGATGATGCCTTGAATCAAGTTAATACAACTACTTATGATGTTCTTATTAATTTAGGTGATCCTGAACA
>JAYVDU010000388.1:0-11760 GCA_043749245.1 Bacteroidota bacterium
TGTATTTTACAACAGCAGTTTCATTTTATTACCTTTGATGATCAATACGTTATTCCGTATTATCCTATCAAAATGGAAGTAAAAGATTTTGTATGGATATTAAGCGTAGTGATGGGAATAGGCTTTGTTGCAGCCATTTATCCCGTACGCATTTTTACTAAAAATGATTTGGTTCATTTGAGTGAGTAAATTATTTTAAGATTGATTACTCTTTCACAAACTTTTTGCGCACCAAACCTTTCGTTGTTTTTAATTCCAAATAATAAACGCCGCTGGATAAAGCACTAATATCAATGCTTTTGACACCTAATGGTTTGAAGCTACATGTTTCTCCAATGGTGTTGTAGATAGTCAAAGATGTAATGTCTTCTTCTGTTTTGATGGTTAAGATAGAATTTGTGGGGTTTGGAAAAATAGTAAATGTGTTGATTAATAACTCATTGGGCTTAATACTAGTAACAATAAAACAACTATAGCCAATCCCATTTTGATGATAGATGGTTTGAATAGTAGGATTTATTTTTGCCATACAAACTATATGATCGACAAACTCAATTCCTACAAAACATGGTGTAACAAGACCTGTTAAGGCACCTACTCCCTCTATAACATAGCCCCCATAATAACCAGAACCATCTAAAAAGTGAAACCTTTTATGATAAATGCCATCATTAAGGAACAAGCTATCTTTCGTTTGAAGTGTCATGGTACGAACTGAATTTCCGATAAATAAATTTGCGGTATCTCCTACATTTTTATTAAAGTTGTATAAAATTTTCTCTTGATTATTTGCATCTAAAACAATGACTATTTTTTGCGCTGTATCTTGCTTTATATAAAAAACAGCGGAAGGAAAATAACCTGGGCTATACAAGGACCCATTTCCAGTTGAAGAAGAATGTGAAACAGTATTTTTTTTCAATATATGATAGGATGTACCGTTTATTAAGGTATCCCTAATAACTCTTAACTGGTAGGTAGCATTATATTCAGCCTGTTCAGGAAAACTATAAGCAGAATAAAAATCTTGCCTCCAACAATGATTAGTATCAAGTGGCATTTTTAAATATTGTGCGTTAGCAATAATGCAAAAACATACTACAAATAAGGTGAGTTGTATTTTTTTCATACGCATTTATTTTAAAATTATTAATTTTTATTCAGCAACTATGCTGTTGTTATATCTATAAATATACAAAAAATAAATCCAGTTGAATAAAATGATAAAGATTCAACCTTCATTAATTTTGGCCCAATTAAAGACGATTTAAGTTCAAATTCTGATAATTAAAGATACGTTTGAAACATGTTCATTTACTACAAAGTATAAACTACTGCTTCTAAATAGCGTTTGTTTTTTTCTTCAAATAAAACTGTAAATCCATTTTCTTCAAAAACAGTTTTGTATTTTGGATTCAGGTATAAGCAGTAAATAGGGTGGGGATAGAGCTTAACACTTTCTTTAATATCATAAATTACCCGTTGTATAATATCAGGACCGAAGGGATTGAAAAAATAAAATGTACTCGCGTTATTAGGTATTTGATACATTGTGGCATCATTAAATAAAAAACTGATCTTGCTGTCGGCATTTTTTTTCTTGTAAATAAGTAAATTTTCGTTGGCATCATTAATTAATTCCTTAGCAATATCAACACCAATTAAATTGGTAAATCCGCACTGTTCGGCTACAAACAAGGCTCTGCCTTTTCCGCAACCATAATCAATAAAGGGATTTAGTTTTATTTCGGGTGGTAATTTGTTAAATAAGGAAAATAAAATGTAATAGCTTGCTCCTTGGTAATGGTGATTTTGATCAGAGCTATTTCCTGCAAGCGTCAAGCTATCAAGGTTAACAATACTGTGCGTGTTGATGCCTAATTGTTTTTCGTATTTGCCTTCGTAGGTCAGTAATTTAAAGGTATTCACTGCGCCTCTATAATACAGCGAACGAAAAAAATAGTAGATGTATTGAAATAATTTCATAAGGAAAAATAATCATTGATTACCATGTAAATCTACTAAAAGACGATTAGTAAACAATAAAGGCTATGGTATATATTTAGCGGACTGTTTTTTTCTTTCTATCTTTTTCCATAGATGAAAAAGAAACAATCACGCCTTGGCGTGACTAGTCAAAAATATGCTCCACGCTCCTCGCGGAATTCTACGATTTTCACGTTCCGCTATCGCTACACTAAAATCTTGAATTCTCGTTTCACCGCGACATTCCCCGCATTTTTGACAATCCTACGCTCTGTTTCTAATAAAGATTTTCTTGAAAGAATCTATTTCGATTGTCGTAAGTGTTTAGTACTGCAACTTATTAGAAATAAATTCTCTAAATTATTAGTATAACTACAATAATTAGTCTTTCGTCAATTACTTGAATGGTTTAGTATAATTCCCTGAAAATTAGGCGGTAATTCTTGCATCTGCAACAAAAAAAAATTACCTTCAACACATAAAATGATCTTATGCAAATTGATATAGAGGCAGAAAAGAAAGAAATATTAAATCGCTATAAAGCTTTAATGCAGGCTTGTAAGCGTCGGTTAGAAAAAGGTGATAAGGAAATTATTCGCAAAGCTTTTGAAGTAGCTGTGGAGGCGCATAAAGAAATGCGCCGCAAATCAGGAGAGCCTTATATTTACCATCCTATAGCCGTAGCTCAAATTTGTGCCGAAGAAATTGGTTTAGGAACCACTGCTATTGTTTGCGCTCTTTTACATGATACGGTTGAAGATACTGACATGACCTTGGAAGACGTGAAAGGTATGTTTGGCGAAAAAGTAGCACAAATTATTGATGGATTAACTAAAATTTCAGGAGTATTCGATCATACTTCTTCTATTCAGGCTGAAAATTTTAGGAAGATGCTATTGACACTTTCTGAAGATGTACGTGTTATCTTAATTAAATTAGCAGATCGATTGCATAATATGCGCACGCTTGATCACATGAAACGTGATAAGCAATTGAAAATTGCAAGTGAAACATTATATCTATATGCTCCATTAGCGCATAGATTGGGCTTAAATACCATTAAATCGGAATTAGAAGATTTAGGATTAAAATATACCAATGAAGATTGGTATAATATTGTTTCTCATAAATTAGAAGAAACAGAAGTTGCGCGCAAAAAATATATTAAAAACTTTATTGAACCCTTAAATGAAATTTTAAAGGAACAAGGCTTTAAGTTTAAGATGTTCGGAAGACCAAAGTCTATTTATTCTATTTATCATAAAATTAAAAACAAAGGCGTTCCGTTTGAAGAGATCTATGATTTGTTTGCTATTCGAATTGTGATTGATACACCGCTTGAAAACGAAAAAGCAGATTGCTGGAAAATATATTCTATCATCACCGATTTTTATCATCCTAATCCTGACCGCTTACGCGATTGGATTTCGACTCCTAAAAGTAATGGTTACGAAAGTTTGCATACCACCGTAATGGGCCCCGAAGGTAAGTGGGTAGAGGTGCAAATACGTAGTACCAGAATGGATGAGTTAGCAGAAATGGGCTATGCGGCTCATTGGAAGTATAAGGATTCTGCTGCCGAAAAAGAAAGTAATTTGGAAAACTGGTTGCGTCGTATTCGAGAGATGCTTGATAATCCCGACCCTAACGCACTAGAATTTATTGATGATTTTAAATTAAATTTATTTGCCGACGAAATTTTTATTTTTACACCTAAAGGTGATATGAAGAGTTTGCCGACGACTGCTACGGCGCTCGATTTTGCGTTTGAAATTCATACAAAAGTTGGCGAGCAATGTATAGGAGCTAAGGTAAATCATAAATTAGTACCATTAAGCTATCAACTAAAAAGTGGTGATCAGGTTGAGATACTAACCTCATCCAAACAATCACCTAAAGAGGATTGGATTAAATATGTAGTAACAGCGCGTGCTAAATCAAAAATTAAATCGGCATTAAAAGAAAGTCGACGAAAAATTTCGGAAGATGGAAAAGAAATTCTAGAAAAGAAATTTTACAAATGTAAATTAGATTACACGTTGCAAAACGTTAATGAGTTTGTTTCTTTTTTAAGATTACCATCATCGGGCGAATTATTTTATCGCACGGCTTTAGGGAATATTGATGTTAAAGAAATAAAAGAATTTTATGAGTTTAAAACTCATCCCGAAAAATTCAAACCTAAAAAAATTGAAAAGAAAATTGAGGAGCTAGTAACCAATGTACGTGGCAGTGCGGATCTATTGGTTATTGGTGATGATATGCAAAAACTCGATTATGGGTTATCGCCTTGTTGTACGCCAATTCCGGGCGATGATGTGTTTGGCTTTATTACCGTCAATGAAGGAATTAAAATACATCGTGTTAATTGTCCTAATGCCGTAAAGTTATTATCTAATTATGCATATAGAGTTGTAAAAGCAAAATGGAATAACGATCATTTAATTTCATTTTTGGCAGGTATTAAAATTATGGGGACAGATGAAATTGGTTTAGTAAATAATATTACTAAAATTATTTCCAGTCAGTTAAATATTAATATGCGATCCATTAGTTTTGATACCGAGGATGGTATCTTTGAAGGCACTATCATGGTTTTTGTGCATGATGCTAAGCATCTAAGTCATTTAATAGATAATTTAATGAAAGTAAAAGGTGTGACGAGTGTTATCAGGATTGATAATAATTAACGTAAAATAGTTGAAGATAATTGTACCTTTATAGGAGATAACACCATGATGACTCAAGAAACGAAAGAAGCTGTAGAGAAAATTTTAATCGATTACCTCGAAAAAAATAAACATCGGAAAACCTCTGAACGCTTTGCTATACTTAACGAAATATACTCGCATGATGGGCACTTCGATATTGAAGGGTTATATGTGATGATGAAAAATAAAAAGTACCGTGTGAGTCGTGCGACACTTTATAATAACATCGAATTGCTTTTAGAAGCCGGATTAGTAGTAAAACATCAGTTCGGAAAAAATTTAGCACAGTTTGAAAAGGCTTATAAATTTAAACAACATGATCATTTAATTTGTAGCGATTGCGAAAAAGTATTCGAGTTTTGCGACCCTCGTATTATGCAAATACAGCGTATGGCAGAGGATATGCTTAACTTCGATGTCTTCCATCACTCTCTCAATTTTTTTGCTAAATGCCGTGGCTTAAAGGAAAATGGCGTATGCGAACATAAAAAACAAAAAACAGAATCAAAATCAAAATAATTTTTAGAAATATGGTACTTACATTTAATATTAAAGAAGAAAACACTATTCAACTACTTAAATTAAGTGGCGAATTAATTGATAAAAATCAAGCAACGGAATTGATGACTGCTGTTGATGAATTATTAGAATTAGGTAAATCTAAATTAATGATTGATTTAGAAGATTTAAAGTATATGAATAGTAGTGGCTTAAATGTATTGATTCAGTTATTAACTAAAACCCGCACACAAGGCGGAGAAAGCGTTATTTATAACGTAAATAAAAAAGTAAACGAGTTATTAATTATCACTAAACTGAATACACTTTTTAAAGTGGCTAATAACAAACAAGAAGCGATTGCGATGTTAGGATAGTGTATTCTTAAAAATTAATTGAGCATGTTTGGTTTTTAGCAGCTTATAAAAAAAGATAAAGAGAAAAGAGGTTAGTTAAATATTTACTAAAGCCCTTTTTATTATCTTTAAACTCTATGTTTAATATTTCATACTTTATATACCAATTTTTTCAAAAACGTAAACTCGTATTTATTATTTTGATTTTAGGCGTATGTGGTGTTTTAGGTTTTTTTGCATCTAAAATTCAACTCGAAGAAGATATTACCCGCTTTGTTCCGTCGGATAAAAATTCTAACTCCATTAATTCGATTTTAGATAATTTAAAATCAAAAGATAAGTTAATTATTCATCTATCATCTAAAAGGGTTGATAATATTGATAAATTGATTGAGCAGAGCGATTCGGTATACGCTAAACTAACAACGCACTTACATAAAGAAGATTATACAGACATCACTTTTACCTTATCTGATGATCGTATGCAACAGGTATATCAGTTGTTTTATCAAAATTTGCCACTCTTTTTAGAAGAAGCTGATTATCAAAAAATAAATCATTTTATCCAAAAAGATAGTATTGACGTGGCTCTTAAAAAAAATTATGATGTCTTGCTTTCGCCTTCAGGCATTGCTCTTGGTAAATATATACAGCGAGATCCTTTAAATTTTACACCCATTGCTTTAAAAAAATTGAAGAACATTCAGTTAGATGAAAACTTTGAGACCTATAACAATCATATAGTTACTAAAGATCATCAACATGTGTTGTTGTTTATTACTCCTTCTCATTTACCAAGTGATACGAAGGGAAATACGCATTTAATCAATACCGTAGATAGTATCTGTAAGTCAATTTCAAAATCAGATAACAGTGTTTTAATTGAGTCTTTTGGCGCTTGCGTAGTGTCTGCCGGAAATGCCACACAAATTAAAACGGATAGTATGCTAACATCATCTATTGCTATCGTTTTAATTGCTTTACTACTGGGATTATATTTTAAAAATCCTTTGGTTACTGTTTTTATTTTATTTCCTGTAGCTTTTGGGATGACTTTTGCACTTAGCTTCTTATTTTTATTAAAAGGAGTTGTTTCTGCTATTGCAGTGGGTGCTGGAGCAGTTGTGTTAGGAATAGCGATTAATTATTCATTACATTTTTTTACACACTACAAACATACCCGCAATATCAAAACGGTATTAAGCGATTTAACAACACCTATGCTTATTGGTTGTACTACAACAGTAGGCGCATTTTTTAGTTTATTATTTGCTAAATCGGAAGCGTTGCACGATTTCGGCTTATTTGCAGGCTTCTCGCTAATAGGGGCTATGTTATTCTCTATTTTGGTGTTACCCCAATTATTGAAATTTAGTTTTAAAAAAGAAATAAATCCAGAGATTGAGTTTGTTCCATCTCATTCTTGGATCGATAAATTTACGGCTTACCGCTTTGATAAAAACAAGGTTATTGTTATCACAGCATTTATACTAACCATTGTATTCTCATATTTTGCAGGCAACGTAGGCTTTGAAAGCGATATGAATAAAATGAGTTTCATGACATCTGAAACTCGTCAGGCAGAAAAAAATTTAGATGCTATTAATAATTTTGCAGCACGCTCTGTGTATGTGTTTAGTAACGGTAATACCTTAAACGAAGCACTTGAAAATAATAAGAAAGTATCCAATACACTCAACGACTTAAAAAACAAACAACTCATAAAAAAATTCTCGTCGGTGAGCAGCTTATTAATTTCCGATAAAGAGCAATTAGAGAGGATTAACAGATGGAATCATTTTTTTACAACTTCAAAAAAAGAGGCTCTGAAACAAGATGTAATAACGTTAGGTTTAAATTATAAATTCAAACCAACTGCTTTTCAATCGTTTTATGATTTGTTAGATAAGCCTTACACACCTTTATCCAAAGCAGATTCAGATACATTAACTAAATTATTATTTAAAGAATGGATTGGCTCTGTTAATAAAAAACCATCAATCATCAATCATGTGAAAGTAGATGCTGAAAACAGGAAATTAATTTATCAGGCATTTCAAAATAATCCAAACATTGTTGTTTTTGATAAACAAAATTTGACCTCAAAATTTGTTGATGTCATTAGTTCCGATTTTAATACCATCCTGTTTTTAACGTCATTATTAGTATTTGCCTTTATGCTTGTTAATCATGGTCGTATCGAATTAGCCATCATTAATTTTTTACCAATGTTAATTAGTTGGCTATGGATACTAGGCATTATGGTCTTGTTCGATATTAAATTTAATGTCATTAATATTATCATTTCAACTTTTATTTTTGGCTTAGGAGATGACTATAGCATATTTATTATGGATGGTTTATTAAATGAATATAAATTCGGAAAGAAAACCTTGGACTCTTTTAAATCTTCTATTTTATTATCAGCGTTAATTACCATCATAGGAATTGGTGTGATGATATTTGCTAAACACCCTGCTCTTCAATCCATCGCGTTAATAGCCATTATAGGCATGGCTTGTGTCGTGTTTATTTCATTCATTGTTCAGCCCTTATTATTTAATTGGTTAGTGCTTAACAGGCGATATAGAGGTTTGCAACCATATACCGCAAAATACCTGATAATAACAGGTATTAGTTTTATTGGCTTTATCATTGGTTCGCTTTTTATTATGCTTTGCGGCATTATATTGTTCACCATTTTTCCTGCCAATAAACGTACTCGTAAACTCATTTTTCATTACATCATTATGTATACAATGCGTCTGGCATTGGCCTCCTTTTTCAATGTTAAAAAATCTATCATTAATGAAAACACGGAAGATATTTCTAAACCGGCTATCATTGTTTCCAATCATCAATCCAATATTGATTTAGCGCTCGTATTGCAACTCCATCCAAAAATAATTGTATTTGCAAATGATAAAGTATTTAATTCGCCTTTTTATGGTAAGATTGTTCGTATGGCCGACTATTTCCAAGTTTCAGAAGGTTATGAAAATAGTATTCCGAAATTACAGGCTTTAGTAAAAGAAGGGTATTCCATTTTAGTTTTCCCTGAAGGCACACGTAGTGCGAATGGCGAGATGCGCCGTTTTCACAAAGGCGCTTTTTATTTAGCGCAACAATTACAGTTGGATATTATGCCTTTGTTAATTCATGGTGCTGGAGATGTTGAAACCAAAGGAGATTTTCATTTTAAAGATGGTGAATTAACGGTTAAAATTTTAAAACGAATTACTCCTGATGATGCATCTTTTGGATTGACATACCAGGAACGCGCTAAAGCAATCAGTCAGTATATGCGTTCCGAATACCAATTGATAAAGGAATTACGAGAGACCGTTCATTATTTCAGACCACGTTTACTTAAAAATTACATATACAAAGGTCCTTTACTTGAATGGTATTGTAAAATTAAAACGAGTCTCGAAAATAATTATCAGTTGTTTGAAAGCCTCATGCCTAAAACAGGAATTATTGTGGATGTTGGCTGTGGATATGGCTTTTTGCCATACATGCTGATGTATAAAAGTAAAGCTCGTCAAATTTTAGGTGTTGATTTTGACGAAGAAAAAATAGAAGTGGCAGATAATTGCGTACACAAAACGAGTAATATGTCATTTAAGGTTGGAGATGTTTCTCAATTTGATTTTCCTCAAGCAGATGGATTCATTATTAGTGATGTATTACATTATTTGCCCGAACAACAACAGATAAAAGTAATTCAACATTGCATTTCAAAATTAAATACAAATGGAGTTTTAGTTATACGAGATGCTGATAAAGACCTTGCTAATCGCCAAAAAGGAACCTGGTACACTGAATTTATGAGTACTAATTTAGGCTTTAATAAAACGAGTGGCAGACAGTTACATTTTGCCAGTGGTAAACTTATTAAAGATACAGTAGCACAATTTACAAATGTTACATTAGAGGTTATTGATAATACTAAACTAACTTCTAATATCATCTATGTTGTAAAAAAATCTGGTAATATTTAAGTAGTTTATTGATAAAGTTTTATTTGTAAAAGAAGTTTAGCTTTATGAGAGAGTAAATTATTCCATTTGCTGTTTAGGATTCGCTCATTTTATTAAAAATTTAATAAAATCAACCGCCTACAAAGGTTATATTAATTTTAAGTGAACGGTATTTTAAAGTAATTCCACAAAACCCTTGCATCTATTTTTAGCAAACTAATATTTACATTGGTAAGGGTGCGGTGGGTATTGCCAAAACGTTGTGAAATCCTAGTTTTTCGGGAGGCTGAGCGAAAGCATTTTGTGCGACGAAAAATGGATTTGGCGTTTTGGCTTGACTTTTTTTGTTACTTTTTTTCGTCAAGGAAAAAAATGTAAAAAAGATAATTAAGTTTTTGAGTGAACCCTATTTAATTCCTTCCACTTGAATATAAAGTTCTCTCACAAACAATAATGTTCTTAGTATAATTATTAATATCAAATGAAGCATCATTATTTTTTTGGACTTTTTATGCTTAATTCCTTTGATACTTTTTTTAAGTTAATATTACAATACAAAAAAAGATTTTGTGCTAATATCCTCATTAACGTTGGCATCTTGGCGCATTAATACTATTAATCTAAAAAAAATGTGAGTTAGTGCTAATAAATTATTTCCACTTTTTCTTGCAATTTTATCCTGTATAATATTATCTGCATAGATGTGATATATATATAATGTTTAGATTTAAAGATGTAATGCATTTGAAATTGAATTGGCTTTACTTTGTAGAATAATTATTTATTAATCATTTAAACTTAAAAAAATGTCAACAGTAGCAAATCCAATCAAAGCAGAGAAAATTCAATTAACTCCTGCAGAAAATCAAAAAAGAGTTGAGAACCACAAAGTAACAGCTTCTCATTTAGAGGCTGCAGCAAAGGAACATTTAGATGCTGCAAAACATCATGAAAACGAAGAGCACGAAAAGGCTGCTAAAAGTACAATCACTGCACATGGTCATTTATCATTAGCTAAGGATGCACAAAGAGAAGTATTAAAAAGCCATGCTTTGCATACTACTAACGCTAAGTAATTAGTCTTTATTAATTTTGATTAAAAGCATTAAACGAAAGTTTGGTGCTTTTTTTTTAATTAAACACATAACTAATTCATAAGGGTGTGATATGTGTAATCTATTCTTTAAAATTTACAATACAATATTTATAAAATAATCCCTTCTTTGTATATATATAAGTATAATTTAATAATTAAATAGGAGGTAACAATGAAAGCGCAAGGAATCAATATATTTTTAGTAGATGATAACAGGTTAATGGTAACCGATCTTAAACATTTTTTAAGTAATAGGTTTGGTGCAGATTTGAATATATCTGTCTTTAATGATGGTGAAAGTTGCCTAGCTAAAATAGATAAGGACACGCACATCGTGATACTTGATTATTTTTTAGATGGTAAAAATGGGTTAGAAGTTTTAAAATTAATTAAAGATATTAATCCAAAAACCGAAGTTATTATGTTATCCAGTAATGAAGATATAGTTTTAGCAATTGACACTTTCAGAAATGGCGCTACCGATTATGTAATAAAAGGAAATGGTTCATTAAAAAAAATCAGCAAACTTGTATATCGTATAATTACTGAGCCAATTAGAATTATCATTAGAGAATTTGGTATTTCTAAATATATGGCAATTTTTTTATTGACGTTTGTTTTAATGGGAGTTGTTGTACTTAGTGTCTTATATTCAACTAAACATTAAAAATCATATAAGCTTATTATATTTCTTTACTAATCATACAATATATTTCTAAATTTAAATGACTTTTTATAAAAGTGTGATATGTGTAACATTTTATATAACATCTACAACATAACTCTCATTATAATTCCTCCATTTGTATAAACCACATTAAACTTAATTACTTGAAACTATATATTAAATACATGGTCAGTACCCGTTGTAAAATGGTGGTGAAGGATGAACTTAAAAAACTGGGATTACATTTTATCGTTGTTGATTTAGGTGAAGTTGAAATCATGGAAAATATTTCTAATGATGTTCGAGACAAATTAAAATCGGCTTTACATAACTCAGGCTTAGAATTAATGGATGATAAAAAAGCTGTGTTGATAGAGAAGATTAAAAATGTAATTATTGACATGATTCATTACTCCGATGAGGTTCCAAAAATGAACTACTCTGATTATATCAGCGAAAAATT
>JAYVDU010000389.1:0-3682 GCA_043749245.1 Bacteroidota bacterium
CTGCTGCATGGCGTTATACCCAAAGGTTAGGTTCGCACCGCCAGCTTTTGTGTTGGTTAATATTTTCCCATACGGCGACCAAGACACAGACATACTTTGACTGTTATCTGCCACCATATTACCCGACTTATCATAAATATAATTGTTCTGGTTTTGGTTATCAATATCCGTTGTAGAAACGGTTGCTAAAACATTGTCCGTAATATACTGAAGCTGATTAGTCCCAGCGTTGTATTTATAATTTAAACTATCCTGCGTAACGCCTGCATCCTTGTTGCGCTTGTATTTTGTAATGTTTCCGTTCGCATCATAACTCACACGTTCTTGATAATCTGCGCTCGCACTAATTCGTTTTTATTTTACACGAAATTTATTTTTCAAATTTCTTTTTGATGCACTTAAAAGTATAATTTCTTACCACATTTAATTGTGTAAATTTTAGTCACAATTTGTTTTTTTTTAACACAAAGCTATTTTTTAAAAACGTACTCAACGTTTAGTGCAAGCACTGCGTGGGTTTATTTTTTAAAACCCACGCATGTTGCATTGTGCGAAAGCTATTTTACTTTCGCACTTATTTTATGTTTTTCCCTCAATGTCAATGAACGTTTGTAAAATCAAGTAATTTTTTACGCGGTTAGCTTTTTAAAACTTATTTTTTTGCTGATTTTTGTCCAAAAATTGGAAGTTGCTTAATACCGAGATAGAGTTTCAACTGTGATATAATTAATCGAATTCAACTCTTCTTCTGTAAAAAAATCTTCTGAATTTATTTTGTTTATTTTTAAATATTCGATGGTTAGCCTCAAATTTATTTCGCTTTGACTTAATTCTTTGAAAACGGCTATGTGCTTAACATCTTTATATGGAAAATCTTTTTTAGCAAGTCTTAATCTTAGATCTGTAATAATTCTCCATCTAACTTTGTCCTGGTTAGTAGAAAAATTATATGAGAATGAGCTTGGTTTCCTAAATTCAGGAATAATAAAATCTTCTTTCGAAAGTATATTTTTTTCAATTGGAATCCATTTGTCACTACCTCTAACTCTCTCCCTTCCTCTTAAAAGTAAAGGCAGAGTTAGCCATTCACAATCTTTTCCATCAAAAGAGGTTATTAAATTTTTTGAAAACTTATTGTAAACCATAATTAAATTAATAAAATACGATCCACCAAAAGATTCTATTTCTTCCAAAGTTTCTGTATGACCAACCCAATAGTTTTTAATATAGCCGTAACCAATATTCTTCAACAGAGGAACAGCATAAATATTCTTTTTTTCAATATTTATCATGCTCTTGTTGGTTTTAATTTTTCTCTAATAACTTTAGGAGACCTTTTATAATCTGTTCTCCATTTTGGATTATTAATTTCAAGCAGAAGCCTTCCTTTTAAAGTTCGTTCCAAATATTGAGTTGGTTTTCTTTTAGGATCTATTGCATTCTTATCATTATCAAGTAAAACAGAAGTTTTTAAATTGTCTGTTCGTCCTCTATTATTTAGTTCAATCAATAACTGTTCAGCACCAGTTACTGCATCATAGGAACCTTGTAATATTGGTTCATAATTTTTTTCTTGAATTTCTTCAGTTCCATACCTTCGATATCCTTTTGCAATTAATTTATGTCCAATGTAAACTAAAGGTTGGTTTGTAGTTCCTTTCGTCTGCTTATTATCTCTTATCGTGATATAAAGTTCAAAAGTTTCGTCATCTCTTTTGTTTTTGTTATTCCTATTCTCTCTTTTTAATAAAGGTTCAGGTTTTGGATTACTTGATTCGGCAGCTTTATAAGGTGATAAAGGCGTTTGCTGACTTTCATTATAAAAAATTGGAATTGTTGTAGGGTGAGTTATCCATCCTTGCTCAAGTGTAATATCAGATTGAATTAGGTCAGGTAAAATTTCAATAGCACTTGTTGAGAAGAAAGGAGTTATTAATTCTAAACCATTAATATCTTTACCCCATATAGGATTATCACTCGCAAACTGATATGGCGTAAGTTCAGGATATTTTCTGCCAATAGGATCAATACTTAAAAAGCGGCTAGATACATCTTTCTTAGTGCGTTCTACTTTTTCTTGAGGGCCAATAAAACGAACAACTTCGTTTGTTACCCTGTTAAACAGCACCGTACCAATTTCAATAATGGTATCATTGGGAATGAATTCTTGGTAGATGCCTTCACTCAGTGTCAGCATCGGGGTCTCTTTACCAATACTTGCGTAAAGGTTTTGCGCTGTGACGGTTTTGAAAACGAGTGCGAGCGAAGTAAGGAGCAAGAGCTTTTTCATGTCATGAATTTTAATCTTCATTTTTTTTATAATTTTAAAACTCAAACTTATTTGAAGATTTTGTCAAAGCTAAAGGATGCTCGAGTAAAAAAAGTATGGCTTTATCAGTATCATCAAATTCATTTTCAAAAGCAGACAAATCAATATTTAAGTTAGGGTCAGACAAACCAATCCCAATCAAATGGGGCATAATTATAATCGAAAACTCTTGACTTGGATCTTTTGACTTAATGAATACGTCTGCACCCTCAAAATCTTCGTCAATACTAAAAGAATACTCTTCTGTAGCAAAATTTGACTCTAAAAAGGCCTTAAATTTTTCTATACTTATCATTAATTTGATGTTTTAGCAGGTTTTTCAATAATAATTTTTTTATCCCCATATCTTTCTGAAATCTTAAATCCACCATCCTTATCAATAGTGATAATATTGCGCCTAGTTTTTGCTATAAGAGAGCCATCCTCAGCGACTTTTACATACTTATCATCCAAAACACCGTACATTCTACCATCGTTAATATTTGGCATTTTTATGGCGTCAGGATTTTTTGGAACTCCACTAAATGCGTCTTCAACTTCATCAAGAGTATTATTTATTAGTTTTAAAGCCGCTCTAGGGCTCGAGACTCCTTCTGCTTTTTCCAGACGAGTAATAAACAAATTCAGTCTTTCTTGCCTGCTTAAAATCTTAGCTGCAACGGAACCTACTGTAGAAAATGATTTTACACCTAAACGTAACCCCACACCAACACCTTTACTAATCCCGTATCCAATTAAAAAAGATTTATATCCATCGCTAGCTTCTTTTTTTAGTTCATCTTTTCTTTCATAATCGCCTTTAATGTTACCAGCAGCATGATCCGCGCTAATCGCATTTAACAAATCTAATCCAATTAATCCTCTAGTAACATAACCTTTTGTAAAAAAGGCATCAAAGACTAAACCAGCACCAATAACTCCGCCAATACCAGTCCATTGCATTTCTTTTTCAATTTGTTCAGCAGATTTTGTACCATTTGCTCTGGCTCTATCCCAACCATTCATTCTCGTTTCAATTCCAGCTTCTAATCCATCAATGTCAATAGCTACAATCGGCGTATTACTCGCAAATTGGTAAGGTGTAAGTTCAGGATATTTTCTTGTCAAAGGATCAATACTCAAAAACTTAGCAATCCGCGGGTCATAAATCCTCATACCATAATCCTGCTCCCCTGTTTCTTTATCATTCTCCTTTCCATTAAACCCATACCGATACAACGCCGAAGTATAACTTCTACTATCTATCGCCATACCAAACGGGAAATAATCCGTCGCGCTTATTACCACCGCGTTGTAACCCTTGTTCACCCCTATCGTTGTATCTGCTTTGCGGTCATTAATCACTGCCATAAC
>JAYVDU010000390.1:0-3655 GCA_043749245.1 Bacteroidota bacterium
AAATTAAAATTTTATGGACGAATTCTATTAGACTTTCAATTTGCAACTATATATAGGGATGTAAAAAAAGTGCTTCCTTATATGAAAGGGGATATTTTAGATGTTGGTTGTGGAGACTCTCCATATCGTTTTTTATTAAAAGAAAGTCAAATTAAATATCAAGGTATTGATATCGATGGTGCTTCTAATTTTGACTATAATAATAAAGAAATCATTTTTTTTAATGGCGAAGATATTCCGTTTGAAAATGAAAAGTTTGACGGAATAATCTGTACAGAGGTTTTAGAACACGTTTCAAATTTTCAAAAATTAATTAATGAAATGCATCGTGTAATGAGAGCTAACGGAACAGCAATTATTACCATTCCATGGTCGGCAAGATTTCATTATATACCTTATGATTACTTTAGATATACCCCTAGTAGTTTAAAAACAATGTTTGGTGCATTTAATCAAGTTGAAATTACTCCCAGAGGGAATGATATTTCTGCTATAGCATCCAAATTAGTGGTTTTATATGTTAGAAATATCTCTATAAATTCAATTTCAAAAATTATAACTTTTATCCTATTAATACCCTTTATTCCGTTTGTTATACTATTTATTGGATTTGCTCATTTAGCTTTAATAATTAACTTTACAGGAGGAACGGAAGACCCTTTAGGATATACAATTAAATTAAAAAAATAATGGCTTCAAGAACAGACGATAGAGGATATAATCAAATGTTTGCACCATCTAAGGCAATGCATCTACGTTCTAAACGAAGATGCGATATGCTTGTTTCCGAAATGGTAATTAAACCAGATACCTGTATTTTAGAAATTGGTTGTGGAACTGGCGAAATAGCCAATTTTGTTGCAGAAAAAACAAAAGCTCAAGTAATTGGGACTGATATTTGCGTACCTTTTATTGAAGAAGCTCGTAAAATTCATAATCTCCCTAATTTACGTTTTGATGTTTTAAATTTCAACGAACCAGATACATTAAAAGGCAAAAAATTTGATTACATCATCGGAAATGGGATTTTACACCATTTATACTTCAATTTAGATGAGGCGCTTAAAAATATTTTATTTTTATTGAAAGACGGCGGTAAATTAATTTTCCTGGAACCAAACTTAATTAATCCTTATTGCTATGTTATTTTCAGTTTCCCGTTTTTTAGAAAAATGGCAAAATTAGAGCCTGATGAAATGGCATTTACACGCTCTTTTATTCAAAAAAAATTAAAAGATACCGGATACTCAAAAAGCAAAATTGAATATAAAGATTTTTTATTGCCATTTATCCCCGATCCTTTAATAAGTACTGTTTGTGCGGTTGGAGATGTTGTTGAAAAAATCCCTGGATTGAATAGAATGACACAATCTATTTTTATAGTTGGTGAAAAATAAACTGTATTTAATCGTTTCGATCGCAATTGCAAAAAACTTATAATTATAAAAATCCTATTTAGTTAGATAGTAATGAATTATATAAATACTCAAAAGGAATTAAGAAAAGTTCTATTATCCTTATACTTTAATGCTAATGCCGGCCATATAGGTTGCTCATTAAGTTGTATCGATTTATTAATTGCTTTATTTGAAATTAAATCAAGCAACGAAAGAGTTATACTATCGAAAGGGCACGCCGCGGCTGCTCTTTACACAATTTTAAATCATACAGGTGAAATTAAAGATGCTGAACTAAACACATTTTATAAAAACGGCACTAAATTATCGGCTCATCCATCAGCTAATTCCTTTACAAATATACCATTTGCGTTAGGCTCATTAGGTCATGGATTTCCCATTGGATGTGGAATTGCTAATGCCAATAAATTATTGAAAAATGATGAGTGGGTTTATATTCTTATGTCTGATGGCGAGACTAATGAAGGTACAACCTGGGAAGCAGCACATTACGCCGTTTCCAAAAAACTGAACAATTTGATGGTATTAATTGACAAAAATAATTTACAAGGTTTTGGTTATACAAAAGATGTTTTAGGTGATACTGCAACAATCGAAAAATGGAAAAGCATTGGTTTTGAAGTCTTAGAAGTTGACGGCCATAATATTGAATCTATTATAAAAACCATTCATACTTTAAAAAATATAAATCAAAAACCTAAACTTATTATTGCAGATACTATAAAAGGAAAGGGTGTTGATTATATGGAAAATAAAATGGAATGGCATTATTTACCTATGAATGAGGAAATGTATCAAAAAGCACTTAACTCTTTAGAAACCTCTTATCATGCGTAAAGAATTTTCAACTATCATAGAAAAAATAATTACAACTAATACTAAAAGTGTATTTATTACAGGTGATTTGGGCTTCAATGCTTTAGAAAATGTTCAATTAGCAGCCAAAGATCGTTTTATTAATGCAGGTGTTGCCGAACAAAATATGGTTGGCGTAGCTGCAGGATTAGCATATAAGGGCTTTGAAACTTTTACATATAGCATCGCTCCATTTGCCGTATATAGGTGCTTAGAGCAAATAAAAATTGATGTCTGTATTCATAATTTGCCAGTATATATTGTTGGTAATGGAGGAGGATATGGCTATGGTATTATGGGGGCCACTCATCATGCCATTGAAGATATTGCCTGCTTGAGCCCTTTGCCAAACATGACTTGTTGGATTCCTGCCTTCACTGAAGATGTTGATTTTTGTTTACATCAAATTACTACTTTAAAAACCCCAGCTTATTTACGTTTAGGCTTAGGCAAATCATACCCTTCAACTCTTACTATTTCAAGAATTAATAAAGTAATCTCATCCTCTAAACCTAAAGTAACCATTATTGCTTTAGGTCCTGTTGTTCATAATGTTTTACAGGCAATTACCGACAACAATCAGGTGGATGTATTTACTATTTTAGCAATACCAATAATTGAATTAAGCCAAGAATTAATACAAAGTATTTCTGCTACACAAAAAATTATAGTTGTTGAAGAACATGTAGAAAGAGGTGGATTATCAGAGCATTTGTTATCATTGCTTGCAAAAAAATCATTAAATAATGTGTCTTTTATTAGCCTTCACGCTAAAGGTTACCCAAGCAAATTATATGGTAATCAAGCCTTTCATCAAGCAGAAAGTGGGTTAGATGCAGAAAATATAAAAAAACAAATTAATCAATTATTATAAATAATCATTTTGTTAGTAAAGGAAAAAATATTACAGTTACAGGGTCCCATCTTTATTTTTGGCGCTAGTGGATTTATTGGAGCTAATTTATTAGAAACCATTTTAAAATACCGACATGATTGTTATGCTATTACACATAATCCTCGATCTGCATGGCGTTTAAAATTATTAGAAATTCCAGAAATCAATATTTTACATTGTGATATTAATTACAAAAAATCTGTATATTCAATCTTTGAGTCACATCAACCTCAAACTATTTTTAATCTTTCGGCTTATGGCGCATATAGTAAACAAAATAATACTCAGTTAATATATGAAACAAATGTATTAGGCACTGTTAATATTTTAGAATGCTGTAAAAACATTAAAGCTTATATTCATGCCGGTAGCAGCTCTGAATATGGCCTAAATAGTGCTAATCCTTCAGAAGAAAGTCATTTAATCCCCAATAGTCATTATGCCGTTTCTAAAATTTCGACTGCCTATTTGTTAGATTTTTATGCTC
>JAYVDU010000391.1:0-3637 GCA_043749245.1 Bacteroidota bacterium
TCTGTAAGTAATGCCTCCTGTTAAATACTCCGCAATTACAATCTCTCTTTTATCCATTTTGTTTACATTTTACTGTAAACCTATTTCAGGACGAGACACTCTTTCTTACTTTCATTTTTGTCTTCTGTGACATATATGCTGGTAAGACATCAAAAATATAATGAAACTGGGTTTAGACAAAGTGCATTACTACTTCTTGCATTAAATATTGTTATTTTCATTTTGTCTTTGACAGCACTATTAAATATAAAATTAAACATACGACTTAATTCGCTAACAAGTTTACTCTCCTTTATTACTTTGCCATTTGGTTTTCTTTTGACATTATTAATACTTATTATTGACTTTGACCCACCTCAAAAAAGGTTAGAGGATTATATATTCATCTTACATTCGTCAATTATATTCTGTTTAGCTTTATCTTTTAATTTTATTAAGTTTAGGCGGACAATAGACCAGGAGTTGTAAAATAGACATTGTGTGCCCTACAGCAGGTAACAGTACCTAAAAAAAATGCTAGCATTAGTATAAGTTTTTTGCCTACAAGGTCAAGTATGCAAGGGCATTTCAGCCCAAGCCTCTCACAGAACCCTACGTGAAGCTCTCACTTCATACGGCTCCTGCCACGCAATCAAATTGCGGATTTAAAAATTAGCCAATGATAAAACATACTTGATTATCCGAAATAGTCTGCAATATTTCTACTTTTATTTTCCTGCACCTTGAAGAAAAGTAACAATTTTATTTTTTTCATTTTCAGTTAACAATGCTCTGCTTTGCATATGCATACCAATAGTTTCCCACTGTTCTGCAGAAAATGCATTTGGTGGTGGCGTGTTATGGCAACGTTGGCAGTTTTCTCCCCAAAGTTGTGCTCCAGTCTTCATTGCTATTTTTTGACTTTCCACACATCCCACATTTAAAAAAGCAGTTATACTAATAAGTATAAAAATGGCAAATAATATGTTTGATTTTTTCATATGAATGATATAATTAGAATTGAACAGAGTATTGTAAAATAATATTATTAATTCGGTTCCAATCTCCAGGCGCACCGCCCAAGTTTATCGGAGTGTTGTTTTTTACTAAACGAGATTCATACACTATTTTTATAACCGACCTCCAACTTAACCAATAATCAAGAGCAATGTTATACTCGTTTGTTATAGAACCCCAGCTAGATTTGGCAGGCGTGATATAATTAACATAGCGACCGGCAATTTCAAAATTCTTTAATATGCCAGTAGCCGATACTGGACGAATAGATAATTGAGAAAAATAAGAACTGGATTGATTGTTAAATGTATAGTTAGAGGAATCTGTAGGGTTTCGATAATTGATAGAACTAATATTTACTTGTTTGTACTGACCTTTTGCATTAATTTGAATAGGACCTACTTTTTGAACAAAATTTAAATCAAAAGAATACATTGTACTTACTGCACTCGTTTCATTGCTTTTAACGTCACCTACATTACCATAAAGTCCAGATGCTCCAATTTCTAAGCAAGAATTTGAAAACGGAAGGATGGACATACGGCCTGTAATTGTTTTATTTTGATTGTTATCTGCAATACCCGCATTTTGTATAGTCCCATCTTTCAGTAACTGCATACCGTTTGTTAAACTAATATCGTATGTCCATTTCATAACACCGAGTGGAAGTCCACCCTCAATTTCTACTCCGAAATCACTACCTGGAGGCGAGGCAGAAATACCCACAGGATCAGAACCTAATTTATTAATCCAACCTGCAGCTAGTCTTTTATTGTAAATGCCAAAAGGAAGGACTATATAGCCTGCTCTTACAATGAAACCTGGTTTTACAAAATATGAAATATCTCCCCAGTTTACGCCAATTGCATTTCCATCCCAAGAAGGTTCAAACTCTATCAATAATTTTTTGCCGTGACGCCAAAGCATCATAGGGCTAAATTCAAATCTATCAGCATCTGCCATACTATTAGTTAGAGTTGTATTGCTAATACCATTTTGATTAACTGTATTTGACGAAATAACAAAGCCCATTGTCGCTAATCCAACTACCATAAAATGACTTTCTCTCTTTTTTTGAAAAGCTACTTCTTTTTCGAGTTCATTTACTTTTTCATATAGTGTTGAATCTATATAGGGTGAATTTACAAGTTGTGAATCTTTTTGCTGAGCATAACTTTCGTTAACTGAAACAAATAACACCAGACAACAAATGGTAATTAAAGAAAATTTAATATTCATTCAATTTTAGTTTACTAGTTATATATTATATTTATTTCTTTACGCTTAATGTTCTTATATAATTAACAAGTTGCCATTTTTGACTTTCTGTAAGAATGCCTTTATAGGAAGGCATAGGGCCACGGCCTGTTGATATTTTCCAATAAATAGAACCGTCAGATTCTTTTTGTAATGCAGAAGATGTATGATCTGCCGGTTTAGGATTACACGCTATTGCTGCGGCCCCATCTCCTTTGCCCTTATCTCCATGACAAGGGCCACAGGTGTTGTTATATAATTTTTTTGAATCTTTTAGTGTAATTTCATTTGGCTTTGTAGGATTTGCAGTATTAGCTAAATCTTTGGGAGCTAGCCAAGGAGTGCTATTTTGAGCCTTTGCTATACGCACATTTACTATCGTTAAACTTAATGCTGTAAACATAACAGCGGCATGTCGTTTTAATTTATCTTTCATTTTCATTTTTTTGGTTATAATTATTATGCGATTCTTTAAATAAGTTATTTAATATGCATATTTTTAATACTTAAGATTTCATCATTTTTTTGTAAAATTAATTTTAAGATTGCGAATCCTCTTTGACAATTATCAGTTTATTTGGAATGATAATATGATTTATATCATTTTGCTATAAACTATTTATAACTTGACAAATGCTTAGTAGGGTTTGCTTAAATTTAAAAGAAAATAAAAAAACAGTATAAGCGATATATTAAATGTCATACTTTATTTAAATAATATGGCTATCCTATTATCACACATTGATTTAATTAATAAAACTAAGAGCCTGTTTAAATTTATATTGTAATAATTGTTATAATGTGTTTTTGAGCGAAAAGAGGCATATTTTGCAGAGATAGTTGGCTACAATCTCGAAAAATTTAACGAAGTTGTAGCCAAAAAGACACATAACAAAATTATTAGATAAATTTTAAACAGCCTCTAAGATTATATGATTAAATTTTCATGGATAGGTTTATTTAACACCGTCTGTTTGAGTAAGGTATAAAACAACAATCCTCTAATGTTTGATTTACGTCTGTTATAGCGAAAGGTGTATTCATCTAAATAATAAGCTAAGTATTTCTCACTTGTAAAGTTTTGATGGGTTCCTAATAACCAACGTTTAAGAAGCGATGCGATCTTATGTACATTTGGAGTTAAATTTTCACCATTCGTAGCTATTGTTTTTGTTTCTATTTGATGGTTGTATTTCATTTTTTGAACATCTACATAACCTTTCCAACCATCTGTAATAATGGTACTGTTTTCTTCGATGTTATTTTTGAGAAAATGATTAATACATCTCCTCTCAGCTTGTTCTATAATTGCCATACGCGCTCTACCTGTTCTATTGTTTACAATCTCAATAGCTATAATAACAATGGCTTTGCCATCCGCTCC
>JAYVDU010000392.1:0-3621 GCA_043749245.1 Bacteroidota bacterium
TTTACGGCAAGCTATACTTCATAAACCCATCTATGAAACTAAAAGTTAAAAGCCCAATAAATCAACAAAAATCAATATGTGTCAAGCGGATACCCACAATTAATTATTTAAAAACTAAATTATGAAAACAACTACTAAACAAAGATTTTTTAATTTCTCATTAACAAGAATAATTCTTGGGCTATTACTTTGCTTTGCCGTATTTATCATAGCGCAACAGCTAATCGGAAAAGTATTAGATTTTACTGCTATAAGCAAGGATTACAGAAATCTTGTTAAGGGTGTTGTTGCCTCGTTCGCTGTAATACTTTCTTACAAAGGCTTTTACAGAAAAAATGAAAAAAGAAAAGTTGAAGAATTCTCAAGCAATGGGTTCCTGAAAAACATTATTATAGGGACATTAATTGGAGCCACCTTACAGTGTTTGACTATGGCTGTTATATATTTTGCAGGAGACTTTAAAATAATATCTACCAATTCATTTTCTTCAATTATCACTCCATTTGCAATTGCATTATCAGTCGCTATTTTTGAAGAAACTTTATTAAGAGGAGTTGTTTTTAGAATTACGGAAGAAAAATTAGGCAGTAATATATCTTTATTGATTTCTGCAATAATTTTTGGGGCGGTGCATTTAACGAATCCCAATAGTTCATTAATTTCTACCATATGCACGGCTCTCGTAGGTTTTATTTTTGGCGCTTTGTATATCTATAAAAGAAATTTATGGC
Source organism: Bacteroidota bacterium (assembly GCA_043749245.1). Lineage (GTDB taxonomy): Bacteria > Bacteroidota > Bacteroidia > B-17B0 > Aurantibacillaceae > UBA4416. The sequence continues at coordinate 732 of JAYVDU010000392.1, forward strand.
TCCCAATTGCAGTACATTTCTCATGGAACTTTTTGCAATCAGGAATTTTTGGTGCGGTTACCTCCGGTAATGAGAAGACAAATAGTCTACTTAATACAAAAATTGCTGGGTCTGAATTGATTACTGGGGGATCTTTTGGGCCAGAGGGGACAATACAAGCAACAATACTTTGGTTGATTGTATCAGTAATTTTAATGGTAGTAATTACAAAACAAGATAAATTAATTCAACCATTTTGGAAAAAGAAACAATTGACTGATGCCAGCTTTATCTCCTCATAAATCTATATCTCAAAATAAATAAAAAATAAAACTAAAATCTATGAAAACAAAATTTACATTATTAGTTATTTTCTTTTGTTTGAGTGCACTAATCCGAGAATTGGGGCGATTTTTTAAATGAGTCATCATTTGTGTTTCTATCTTAATGAACGGTTAAGCCTCATTCAGGAGGTGACCGTACAAGTCCCAAATCCGAGCAAAGTCCCTTGTATCTTCAAGGATTTCGTTCATATTTGGTCTGGAAGGGGGGGTACCTAACCGGAAAATCCTTAAAAGGCTTATTTATTATGGATTTTTTGGCATAAAATGTTTCTGGAAAATCTAAATCTAATTTTTTAAAATTTCAAAGAAAACTTCCCTAATTTTTATTGTTTTATTCCTAATTATTTTTTCTTTTGTATTGAAACGAAATTATGGTTTCAAACGGTAATGTTCTTTTAAATTTTGTTCATTTTGGTCTCGGTATTTTCAGAAAATTTTATCTTTTTCATTAACTCCGGTTCTTGATCTAAAACTCCCATAAAGTCGAGAATTAGCTCTAAATGTTCGTTAAATTTGTTAGCAGTATCACCGTTTGGTTCCACAATAAGATAAGCCTTACTAACGTAAGGCTTTTTTATTTTACAAGTGCTCTAAATCCACTGAGCTAACCTCAAAATTGACCTAAAAAGCCCCATATAACTTACAAGATAAGGCTTAAATGTTGGGGGTTTGCTTTACGTAAAGGACCATTTTTAAGACGAGTATAACGGAGAAATTGGCGTTTTCTTGCTGACACTAATTAGCTTATACCAACTGAATTTATGATTAAGGCTAACGATGCGAAGTTATTTTTTATCAAGATGATTTATAAAAATCGTTGCACAGCGATGCGCAAGGAACTATTTTTTAAAATCGCACAAGCCTTGCGATAACAACAAGTATATTGTATAATAGTTTATAACTTCATGTGGTATTAAACCATTTATACTGATTTATTTTCCCCGAAATCTGTAAGTTTAATTATTGTATAATATATTATAATTAGTAATTTTACACAACTTTTAAATGTAATTGATAGGCTTAATAGTAGTCTGAAACACATTACTAAAGGGTCTTTTTTAAAAAATTACAATAAAATGGGTAACAGCATACTGAAAATCGGACAACAGCGAACCTGACGAAAAAATTTATGTAAAAAATGCGCTTATGAAAAAAACAATAAAAACACTCTTATTAATTACGCTTACGTTGCAGTTAACTAATTCTGCCAATGCTATAGGCACATTAGACGGTATCGGTAAAAAAGTAAATAAAAAAACTTATGTTATGCCGGACGAAACTGGTCCAAAATGCTTTGATGAAAAAACACATATTATTAATTTAGGTGTAGGGTTTGGCATGAACTATTACTCGGGTTATAGTGGAGGTTATTATGCTTACCGCTCTAGTCCTGCGTTTAGTGCATCATACGAACAAGCTATTCCAAAAAAATTAGGTCCAGGCTACTTAGGCGTAGGAGCTTATTTTGGATTTCAAACCGCTAGTTCTACTCATAATTATTATTATAATAAGAATGGTTATATTAATAATTATTATTACTACAAAAACAGTTGGAACAATTTCATGATAGCTGCCAGAGCTGCTTATCATTGGGATGTATTAAACTTTAAAAAAGCAGATATTTATGCGGGAGCTTTAATAGGCGTGAGAATTCAAACTTATAATTACGAAACAAATAACCCTGATCCTTTTGCTGATAACTATAGATTAAATCAAGGTGCTGCATACCTATCATTTTCGGTATTTGCAGGAGCTCGTTGGTATTTTGCCAGTAAGGTAGCTTTATTTGGCGAATTTGGTTATGGCATTTCATACGTAACTGGCGGCTTAAGCTTTAAGTTTTAGTAACGTTTTGCAAGTGTAATTGTAAAAGGTAATCTACTAAGTAGATTACCTTTTTTGTGTTGTGAAACAATGCGATTACGAATAAAAGTTTTATAAGATGGTTTAAAATGTTGAAGTGAAACCTTAAAGGTTTCAATAACCTTGAAGGTCTTTTAAAATAGCGAGTTATATAGTGTCAGCAAGAAAACTCAGCCATCTTTTTAACCTTCTTTTTGCTTAATACTTCCACTATGCTCGGTACAGGACAAAAAGAAGAAAAAATCAAGCTAATACCACTATTCGTTCTAAAACACTAAATAAACTCATTCTTTTTCACCTCACGCTTAGGCGCAATCAAAAAATAGTTCCGTAGCTCAGGCTTTGCAACGATTTTTTATCATCGTCTTGCTAAAAAATAATTTCGTTTCAATTGTATAATTTATACCATTCATAATAAATAAATGTTCCAAACCACATAGTCATTGTTCACATAGAATACTTGTTTATAACCTAAGTTTCTATGTGGTATAAAAATGGATTGTATATTAAATATATTTGGTATAAACCCTGATTATCATTCGTATATTCGTAAAAATTAGTAGTAAGAAACTATTAACCAAAAACAAATTTCTAATATCTCATTTGTGGCATCACCTGTAAAAGCAAAAAAACATTTAGGGCAACATTTTTTAGTTGATTTGAATATAGCACAAAAAATTGTTAACGCCTTACCTCAAGACGAT
>JAYVDU010000393.1:0-3621 GCA_043749245.1 Bacteroidota bacterium
ACATTCACCTTCGACTAATCTGGATATATACGCAACTAGTTGCGTATATATCTCAAAAAGACCAGTAATACGCAACTAGTTGCGTATACACAGGTGTTATAGGGCATTGTAAAATGACGACACAACATGACTGAAACAAACAAAATAATAAAGCAAAAAAATCCAGTTTGGTTTAGACTTCTAAACTTGACTTTTTTATTGCCTTGCCTTGTTTGGCCACTTGTGTTTTTTATAACAATTTTCTTCTTCGACAATCCCAAAAACTTTTTCCTGACAGTCTTATTATTCCTTGTAGTAAACGCTTATCCATTATACTTAATATGCGTTTTGTTGCTCAATGCAAGACTTTTTAGATGGAATAAAATAATTGCGACCATTTTGCCAATTGCATTTAGTTTGACATTTATTGTGACTGCAATACAATTTGTTGGTGGACCGGATAACATTAAAAAACTCTGGACACAAATAAATTCAAAGCAAGACACTCCAGTAGAACAAAATCAATTATGTTGTGGCTTTACAAAAGACTCGACTAACATTTATTACAATGACACAATTTTAAAAAGTGCTGACATTAATTCGTTCAAAGTTTTAAATTTCAATTGGGCAAATGACACCAACTCGGTTTATTTTAATGGCAAACCCATTCCGACTATTGACAGTAAAACTTTTCGTTATTTAGACTACCATTATTCTATTGACAAATCCAATGTTTACTATGACGATCAGATTATTGAAGGTGCAGATGCGACAACATTCAAACACATAGACGGAACACAAGACGGCAAAGACAAGAACTTTTGCTATCGGTATGGTGAGAAAGTTGACTGCAAAGTATTATTGACAGATGACGAATAGATAAACAACGCCCTATAACAGTACCTAAAAAAAATGCGGGCAGAAGTATAAGTTTTTTGCCTACAAGTTGCCTGCTTCGCAGAAATTTATTATTTTTATTGTAGGCAAAAAAGAGAACAGTATTTCGGCAACTAATTAATATTGTGTCGGTAGAAAACATTTCGGTTTCAAATCCGCACTTCTTTTAGCTACAAAACGTTATGGGCAAGCCGTTTGACAGACCTCGTAAATAAATATAAGCAGACGAAAACATATTTAAAACAAGAACTTAGTAGACATCTACAGACAAAAACATTTAAAGTATATGCGTAACAAATCAAATTTTTACATTCTCATTATTATTGTTGGTATCGGATTATATATAATATCGTTACTAATATCTGCAATATCATTTTTGATTATCCCATTAGGCATAATCGCTCTAATTTGCGGAGGGCTTCTATTATCATATATTATATACAGTAATATATACTTTAACAGCAATAAATTTCTTGACATCAAAGATAGTATAGCGCAATTTACTAAAAACTGTAACGAACTAAATAATCACATTAATGAATTAAAAAGTTCTTTTGTCGATATAAGCACTTACGACTATGGAGCTGGTGAATTAAATGATAATAGTAATTACAACTATAAAAGAAAAGAGTGGGAAAACAACATTAAGAACCATCAAACCTTTAACTGTTCTTCAACTGTCCTAAAAAGCGCAAGTAATCAACCAATAAAATATCTTTGTAAATATTTCAATATTGAAACAAACGAAAGCACATTTGCAAATTTTGAAAATGTACTGAATAATTTTGCAGCAGCTGAACAAGGTAAAACATTACTTAAAAACGAAAGAGATTTAATATTAAATAACATTAGTGGTTCAATCCCTAAGTTAATATTGTACTTTAGTAAAAATAAATTAGTTCAAAAATTAGGATTCGAAGATTTTGATTTTAGCGATTTATATTTTCCTGTTTATACATTCCAATACGTATCAGCTGGAGGTAATAGCTCTTCAAAATTCGACATCAGATTAAATATCGGAAATTTGGAAAAATTGATTTCCTATTTAAATGACTTAATTAAATTTAGAAAAAGTGCGGAAGGGCAAAGAGCGCTGATGACATCTGCCCTGAGAGAAAAAATAAAGACAAGAGATAATTTTGCTTGCAGAAAGTGTAGTTTGTCAATTAAAGACGAAAGAAATTTATTATTAGAAATTGATCATATAATTCCCGTTTCTAAAGGCGGTATTACATCTGACGATAATCTACAAACACTTTGTTGGAGATGTAATCGCACAAAAGGCTCGAAAATCGAAAGTAATTAACACAAATAAAGCGGACACTGTAGCAGACTAAAACTGAATAAAACGGCCAGCCCATAACAGTACCTAAAAAAAATGCTAGCATTAGTATAAGTTTTTTGCCTACAATTTGCCGCTTCGCGAAAGTTTCTTATTTTTATGTAGGCAAAAAAGAGAACAGTATTTCGGCAACTAATAAACTTTTGTATGTTTAGTAAGTTTTCGGTTTCAAATCCCGCACTTCTTTTAGCTCCAAAACGTTATGCCCAATTACTCCTAAATACAAATATATGTTCGAGACATTCGGAAATAAAGTAAAAATTAAGTCCTCGCAAGAAACTGAGGAAATTAACGTTGCAGGAAAAATCGGCGAAATTCGGGGACATACAGTTCCTTCAATGTCAGACGTAATAGTTATTGGTTCGACAAAAGACGACTTTGCATTAAACGTTTATTTTAATGACAACGATACTGATTATTGGTTTGACGCAGAACTTATCGAGATGATTGATAATGGTGTTGGTTGCGAAATTTCCCTCGGGGACAAAAAATTTATAAAAAATGAATTTGGTGAATGGTTACCAGTAAATACTCAAAACGAACAAGTGACGAAACCCATAAAAAAATGGTGGGAATTTTGGAAAAAGTAACTGAGCATAACAGCACCTAAGCAAAAAAGGCTTTTAATCAACTAACCGCCTAGACAAAAGCCTTCTTCGCTTAGCTGCAAAACGTTATGTGTAATTGTAAAACGACAACCAAATGACACGACCAATTCTATTTTTTATAATTCTAACTTTAGGACTTTCCTGTGTTTCTGGTGAACCAGAAAGCAAAGTAAGGCTAAGTGTTACAGATTCTGACAAGACGCAAGAAAAAGCCAAAGAAAATATAAGTTTTGACTTTACCGCCGAACGCATAAACACTTTTCAAGAGACAATAGTAATTAAGGCTTCACTTTTCAACAGCAATGCAGACACCGTTTATTTTCTGTCATCTTCGTGTGACGGAGAACAATATTCGTTGCGTTATGACACAGCGAAATTTGTGTTGACACCTTTTATTAATTGCAATGCCAGTTATCCGAGGCTAATGAAAATAGCGCCAAAAGGGCAATACGATTTTCAAGCACATTTTAAATGTAGTAGTAAGGCGACAAAAGTTAAGTTAGGGTTTGACTTTTATTCGGTTGACAAATCTTTCAACTTAACAAATAAAAATTTAGGAGCCATAAATATTTTCAATAGACCAGAGAATAAGCAGACAATTGTATGGGCAGACGAAAAGACAATAAAATAACAACTACACATAACAGTACCTAAAAAAAATGCTAGCATTAGTATAAGTTTTTTGCCTACATTTTGTCGCTTCGCGAAAGTTTGTTATTTTTATGTAGGCAAAAAAAACTACAGTATTTCGGCAACAAATAAACTTTTGTATGTTTAGAAAGTTTTCGGTTTCAA
>JAYVDU010000394.1:0-29442 GCA_043749245.1 Bacteroidota bacterium
ATTGCCATTACCTGCAATCTCATCATCTTTTTCAGAACCTTGGTACCCATATCTACTAGCATTACTGTTGAAATTTCTACCCGGCATAGGAGCTCCAAAAGGCGTATAGTCAGTTGCGTTTACAACATCAGCAAGATAGTAATCGGTGATGTTATCAGCGTTGACATCAACCGGTATTTTACGATCTGTAATAACCGTTAAAACATTTCCTAACTGATTCGTCAATTCGTACTGCTTTTTACCCAAGACTCTTTGTGCTTGGCTAGGATCGATTCCTGTAAAACCAACCATTTCAATCTCATTATTATCTAAGCCTAAGCGCGAGCTTCCGTATATGTCTCTTTCAGAAAGTTTAAAACTTAGTGTACCGCTTGGTACTTGTGTAGTGCTTTTATAAGTAGCCATTACATTACCTTGGGCATCTCGCACATAATACGTGGTTTTCCAAAAAGGAATAGGATTTAGTGCGCCTGTACTAGTTTTTGTTTTTTCTATTTTAGCAATTCGGTTTCCACCTGCATCATATAAAAACTTTAAGTCAGATTTCACACTTCCGATCTTTCTTACTAAGCTGTCGATTTTACCGTACACAGTCCATTCAATATTGGCAATTTCTTCTTTTACATCTTTTGTTAAATTCCCAATTTTATCATAGCCGTAATTATTTAAACCGTTAATCGTCAGATAATCCATTGGACTGGTTGTGTTACCAGAATTAAAATTAAATGTTCCTTGGTCATCAATATCATCTGGCTGTAGGCTGTTATAAGCTATATTATCATTTACATGATATAACCTATTTTTAAATAAACGAGCCGAAGGACTATTTGTTTCTTTAAAATATTGGTAGTTTAAATTTTCAAACTGAACGCCATTTACATCGTGCTTTTGTTGATTATTGATATTCCCATTAGCATCATAAGTGAAGCTATTTTTAAACATATCAGCAGTTGCACCTGTGCTAGCCCATACATTAGCATTTGCGCCTGTAGATGGTAAATTATTAAAGGCAGTTGATATTGCTAAACGATTAAGTTGATCATATTTATAAGCATTGCCAACAGCTAAAGGCACTACCGTTGTGGCAGTATTTACAGAAGTATAATTACTTACATCTCTAATGGTAGTAGCCATAAAACTAATATTACCATTGTGTAAGTCTTTACGAGCAGCTATTAAACTACTGCCTGCGGTAGTTGCTTCAAAGCGATTAGGTATTGTCCATTTACTATTATCAATAGGGCTATAATCATTGGCGTAATAACCTAGTGTATATCCGTATGCATCTTTAGCAGTTAAATGGTTAGTATTTGTATTTCCGTTTGGTAACAACGTATTACCTCCATCTACACCCATATCAGTTTCAGGAGTAAGCAAATTACTGTTCACACCTTTAATCCAACCTTGTATAGTATAAGCATAGTCCATTCCTTGCACATTATCTTGCCCTAATTCTACACGAGCAAGTGGCCCATGTTTATAGTAAGTATAATTAGCATCAGTTTCCCATATTACATCATTTTTACTCGTTTTCACTTCTATAATTCGATTATCCGCATCATACGTATAGCTATGGTGATATTGGTCTATTTGATTCTTTTGAAAACTTACTTTGTTTACTTTACCGCTAATTAAATCATAATCATAGTCCACATGTTTAAAACGTTGTTTTCTTATATCTAATTGACCAGTACCAGTTCCAGGATGTTCTATTTGTAGTCTACGGTTATCTTGCACTAACACTTTCACATTTCCATGTATATCATAGCTATAATGTGTTGCGTGGTCATAAAGAGAATCAATAGGGCTATATGTTTTGACAAAGGTAATAGAGGCCACTCGCTTACGTAAATTTTCTTGAACTAAGTGTGTGGGTTTTAAAATTGATTGTGCATCGTAATACGTACGAGTAATTTCTGTTCTTGCACCAGCATCGTTAATCCACGCATTTAATTTAGTATCGTCAATAGCATTGGTATTTAAGTACATATTTATTATTATACCAAAAATAGATTCAAAGTTATTGCTTGTTGTTGATGTTTCTGCTTTTTCACCGACTTCTTTTATACGTCCTAAAGCATCATATAAAGTATAGCTATATGCTTTATTTGCTTTGTTTCGTTGTTTAGTGTTTTGTGAAACCACCATACGACCTAAACGATCATACCAAAAGAAGGTAGAAAATTTGCCTGATTCGTCGTGTATTTTACGTGCATATTTAAAGCCATTAGTTGGCGTTGTATATTTACCCGCTATAAAGCCATCATAGCGATCACTAAATGATATTGTGTTAATATTTGTATTAGGAATATTTGCAGAAGGCAACCATTGGTCAAGGATAGAAATAGGAGTCCACACAACACTAGGAATTGCTAACGCTTTATTGAAGTTAGCTGTATTAAAAAATCTACCAGCATCTCCCACAATATATCCATTTCTATCGTCAAGGAAAATAACATCGTTTAATTTGTTAGAACCTGATGACGGAGGGGCCGGAGATGTTAAGGCATTAAGAGTTGATCCATTATAATAACCTACTTTATTATTATTCCCTACGGTAATAAAGGTGTTATCATTAAATTGATGAAGAGCATTTAATCCATTAAAACCAGTGGTGATCAAGGTTGCCCAAGTAGCTCCTGCATTAGTAGATTTAACTGCATAAGCAGCGCTAGCGCCACTACTACCAACGGCGTAGCCAATTGAACTATTAAAGGAAATGTCGCTTAGGGTTACCGTTGAAGTAGCTAGATAAGATTGAGGTAACGAGCTTACTGTTAAGTTCGTCACTTTACTTAAGTACTTGTTATCTCCACCAATAATAGCATTATCATTAGATAATGTGTAAACCGCATAATGGTTAAGTACTTGAGCTGGAAGCAGCGTTGGATCGTAAAAAGGTTTAACAACCTTCCAAGTTCCACCGCCATCCGTTGTATGTCTTATCAATCCCTTTTTACCAACTACATACCCATTTATTGAGTTAGCAAAATGTAGTTTAGTAATTTCATTAGCAAACCAAGTGCGCTGTTTCATTGCAAAACTAGAACTTAACACAAACGCCTGCATATTATCACCTATGGCTAAGACATTTGTAGTGCTTGGTAAATCAGATACTCCGTATAAATTTTGTGTAGTATTGGTATTAATATTAGTTACAACTGATGTAGCGGTAGTGAGGTTATTAATAAATAATGCTTTACCACTATTACCAACTACGTAAGCAAAGTTGTTTGTGCCAGCTGTATTTACATATATGTCGTTGAGTTGATTAGTTGTAGCAGATGGAATTACAGTTAATACTAATGCTTGATTAGCATTTGTAGAAATAAACTTAGCTACATAGCCATTATTCCCAACTACAACTCCACTGATATTAGTAGTTGTAATAGCGTAATTTTTAGAAGAGTTAAAATTAGTAAGCGTAGCTGTTTTTTTGATATTGAAACCAGATGTTGTGCTTGCTAAATCTTTTTGTGCAAACAAGCCTTGATCACCTACTGCAATTAATTGTTTATTAGATCCATTTCGAGCTATGGTTAAATCATTTACTTTTGTTAAGCGAGCAAAAGTCGTTTGATCTGACCAAACACTTGATAATGTTGCAGGAAGAGTGTTACCTGCATTTCTAAATATTTCTCCATTAATACCAACTACTACCATCTCATCAGTTGTTGAAGGTTTGGCGACAACCAATGATATTAAATTAGTGTTATTGATATTAGAGCTTGGGTAAATAGCTGGCGAAGTTGTTGAAATTAACGTAGGCACTAAATTCAATTTTGCGATACTAGTGTTTGCGCCTTGAATTCCCATTAAATAAACATTAGTAAATGCAGTTCCTGCATTGGCGCTATAATTTTCCAGTACCATATCTTTATACGTTGGCGCGCCTGTGGTAATAGCTCCAATGGTATAAAGTGTATTCGGGAATATATTTGTAGTTGTGGGTGTTTGAGAAACGATACGGTATAATAAACCTGCATTATCAAGTATAACACCGTTAACGACTGTTGTTAAACCTAATGTATTAGGCGATTTAATGTCAAAAATAATTTTTTTGGCATTCAGTGATGAAGGTGCGCCCGCAATAGTATTCCATACTATTGTACTTTGTGTGTAATCATCACAAGAATAAACCGTACCAGAATTACCAACAGCAATAGCGAAATATTTAGCACCAGAGTTGTATGCTACAATCATAGCATCGTTGATGGTATTGGTAGTTGATATACTAGTATTCACTGAGCCAAATTGATAAATACCACCACTAGTTTTATTAATAGTAATTCGCTTTAATAATCCCTTAGTACCACAAGCCATAATTTTATCAGTTGTATTACCTGATGATACTAAGCCTTTTTGGTAGGGGCTTAGTGTTTTGTAATAAGCGCCTGATGAAGTGATTCCAATATCTAAAAGAATCCAATTGTTTCCTCCATCAATAGTTTTATAAACACCTCCATTTATTGCATTTGGTAAATCTTCAATAACGGCAATGCCATGTAAATCATCCATAAAGTAAAGGTCTTTAAAATTACCTTTGGTATTCGTCATGATTTTATTCCATACTGGAGTTGCAGGAATAGTTACATCATATTTCAGCAAGGTTCCATCAACTCCACCAATATAGTATTTAGGTATGCCTCTTACTTGAACAACTTTGGTAAGTTCAGGAGCAGTTGTCCCCGAAATATCATTCCATTGCGTTAAAGGTAAATTGCTTTGATATATTTTGGTCAAATTAGTTGAAGGATTTAATACAGATATAAAATAATCAAAATTAATTCCACTACCTTGAGTTGAAGTAATAGATGTAATAATATCTGTATTAGCTAAAGTACTTGTATTTGTATTGTTTACTATATTAAAGGATGGAGGAGTTATTGAATTAGCTTTAAAATCAAAACTAATTGTTAAACCTTTTTCTCCAACAATAAAACCTTCTATTTTGTTTCCTGGTTTTTGATTAACACTTAAATCTGTGAAATTAGTATTCTGCGCCACATTATGGATGGGAACTAAATCCCAATTATTTCCATTATCATAAGAAACCATAAAAGTACCATCGCTACCAACAGCAAAGCCAATTGTAGCACCGCCAGTGGTTGTCATAAATTGTGATTTTTTGATATTAGCACCAACAGGGCTATTAACCAGTTGCCAATTAATCCCAGCATCGTTGGTTTCATAAATCATTCCTCTGCTTAAACCAAACATACATAAATCGGTTGTTGAAGGAATAGCTTTAAACCCAGCTAAAAAGCCTTTATTAGTACTAACAAATTGAGAAGTTACTACGTTTAGATTTGTATCAAGCCCCCATGCGTATTGGTTTTTAGTATAAGTCATTTGATCGTGATCAGGTAAATTTTGTTTTACCAATTGATTCAAACTATTATATAAATAAGTGGTCGCTAAATTATGATTAGTTAATACATTATGTGTATTGTTGGCTCTATCTTGTTGGATAAGCATTTCATTTGCAGAAGAAGGCGATGTAATTGAACTAAATAACACTGGGTCTAATCCAGCTGGAGGTATAGTTCTGATTAAATTACCTGCTTGATCATAGTAGTAAAGGGTATGATGAAATTCTGATTCATTATAATTTCTGAAAAAGTTTTCAGTAGCTCTTAAACAACGTTCATTGTATAATTTTACAAACTCGGTTGTTTGTTGAACTATATATTGCTGATAAGCTAGTTGTGCATTAGCTGCGGCTAAAGCATATTTATATGCCACGCAAGGATTTCTTGAAGGAGGTACAGGTGGTGAAATTAAAGTGTCAGCTGTATTTGGTTTAGGGCATGGTAATTTTGGGGGTTTACAAAAATCTGCTATACTTAAATGCGATTTGATATAATCTGGATCAGTGATTGAACCATTTACAATAGCTAATAAAAACTGATTGTATCCATCCACACAATAACAAAAGCCACTCGCTGTAAATTGTTCAGCTTTATACCTAATATCAATTGGTGTATAATTAGGGTTTTTTATAATAAATGCATTGTAAGCAGTAACGGCACTAATGTATTGATTGTATTTATCTGAACAGGCATCAACCACTTTTGGAGGACCGCATGGCGTATAATTATTAATAGAAACAGGTGCTGGTAAATTTGAAGGTACTTGAACCGAAATATACGTCTCCAAATATTTAATATAGTCTAAAATACAATTACATAATCCTGCTTGGCTAAATTCAGTAAAAGTTGGATATGGGTTTACAATGTAATTATTATAGGTTACAGCAAAAGGAGACGTATTATATTTTTTGATGTCATCCAAATATACGTTATAATTTTTGGCACAAACCTCTGTAGGGATTTCAGTTGTATTAGAACAATTTTTTATATATGAAATTGGTTGAGGACAGGTTAATTGATTATAAAATGAATTAATATATTGATTAAAAATTAAATATGAAGATTGAGAACAACAATAATTATTTTTAATAAATTCATCCATAGTATACATAGGTGAAAGAGCCAAAAACTCTTTGCATGGATTATTATTTGCCTGTTGATAATTCACAAAGTTCTTATATGCATTTACATAACTTTTATATAGAATCGAACATGTGTCGGAAGGTTGTAATAAACCATTTTCACTCGCGAAAAATTGGGTTTCAGTCATAACGGTTGAAGTTGGAACCGTAATTTCATTTAAGTATTTTACATACAATTGAATACTATCAGGCATATTTGCTTTAAAAAACACTGTGTCCTGTATAGCATTGAGTGTTGGCACACTGACCGCCAATGCACGTTGATTATATTTTGTAATTGATTTAGAATACCGTTCGTATTCTTTGGAGGGATTAGTAGAATGTCCGAAGTTTGTAAAGTAACGATTTAAATCCTTCAAGTCAGCTTTAGAATCTACGATAGTATCAAAATTATTTATAAAACGAATATGTGCTTTTTGGGCATGAGTAAAACCTAAATCTGAAAATGTCTGAAATGGTTGTGCCTGAATATAATTCGTATCTGTTGGAGTCCAGTTGTATTTTGTATTTAAGTCAGTAACAGCTGTTTGATAAGAAGTATACATGGCAACACTTTTTTCTACAAAAGCCTTATCTTGAACAACAGCTAAACTATCTTTTAATCCTGGATACTCCTTTATTACAGTGAAGGTTGGCGTACTTCCACAACATGGTTTAGTAGTATCTGCACATGTGTTGCAATTCTGAATATCAAAACAAGAATAACCAAAAATAGTGTCATTTATAATTGCCCCTCCTGAAACATTAAAACTTGCTGTTAAATAAAATGAATTGTAATTACCACTTAAGCTTGAATTACCATAACCAGTTAATTGCTGAGCTGAAATTAAATTACTCAACAACATTTGAGGTTTAACTCCATTGTTATTTGTTTTAATAGTTAATGCACAAGAAGGTGTAAAAACAATCCTTAAGCTATCATTGGTAATAGAAGTAGTATTAACAGTATTATGAATTATAGGTGTTGTTTTAACAACTACTTGATTAGTAGTAGCGATTACAGTAGGAATAATACTAGTATTAAAAGGAGTTATTTTCGCTTTTAAATTATTACCAAACAAAGTATTACTTAATAAATTACTAGCAGAAGCACTTGAATTAGGTGTGAATTTTTTATTATTTAGAACGTCTGTTAATAAGGTTTCCAAATCCTTTCGTGTTTCGTGATATTCTGTTCTACATGCTATAGGTTCAGGTAGTCCACAAGTCCCCATACTTATGCCAATGGGTTGTCCAGAACACACTCGATAAATTTCTCCGTTAATGGTTGCGATTTGACCTCCTGTCGAGGATTTGGCATCCATCGTGAAGAAATTTTGATAATTTGATTTTATATTTGTAAAAGATACGATGTTGGTTAAAGATGGTAAACTTAAACCAGCAGGAACGGTACCTGTAAACTTAATTACTATTTTACAGGTAGAGTTTAGGGCATCATAAATCTCATAAGAATTATTACTTGTATTGCGTTTCCATATAATAACAGGATTTGAAGATGGTGAACCTAAAACATTTAAAATATTTTGAGTCACTAACGTATTATATGAAGATGGTGCCGTTAATGTAACACCAGTTGTATTAAAGAAATCCGAAGACGTTGTGTTTGGTACTGTTTTTAAAGCGCTTAGTAATACTTGTAAATCTTTAGCAAAGTCATTTGCAGAACAATCATCTTTAAATTTACAATCATCTAATATAATGGTTGTGTTACCAGTAGTTTGAATATTAGCAATTGGTCCAGTAGGCGTAGACTGAACTTTAAGAGTTACTTTAAAATTAGTGCTTGAAGAAGAAGAGCCTGTAGCTGATAATTGTATAATCCCAACCACTGTACTCCAATTGAAACCAGATATTGGATTATTGAAATGAATAGAGCCTTTGGTAACTCCTGTAGCACTTCTTATCAAATTGATATCTAAACCTGTCCCGGTTGAAGTTGCTTTCCATAAGTAATTAATATAAGTTGGAGGAAGGGTTGTGGTACCATTTAGTACATTATATAAATTTGGAGTAAATTGTGGATGATTTAATAATGCTTCACTATTAGCATTTAATTTATGTGTAGAAGCCATTCCATTCATTAATCCCTCTAATTCAAAAGCATTAGTACATTGTCCTGTTTGTAAAAATACTTGATAAGCAGCTTGATTTTCATCCAATGGTTTTACGTCAGATGATGCGCCAAAACGTTTCGCTTTATCTTTGTATAAATCCCGAACTAAGATATTACAGGGTTGTAAAGAATTAAAATAATATCTTGTAAAGAACATACCAAATCCAAAGCCAAAAGGCAACCCTGGAATACTTGCTGATGGATCAAAATTGTACATTCCTGAAGCTACTGGATCGAAATCAGAATTACCAATGCAACCATTATATGTTTGACAAGTACTAGCTGGATTAAGTCTTTTCGCATCCGCTCTTTGAATTTGTAATTTGTTTTTTTCTGATAAATACAATGCTTTCAACGAATTCCATTCTTGATTTTTAATACTGTCAATCAGTGATATTGGACCTACAACAGGATAACCAAAACTTGTACAATTAGGCACAGTAAAGGGATTTTGTCCGAATTGTGAACCACAATGAATCATTGAAGCTGCAAATTGAGACATTGTCATGTTTGTTCCCCAATTACTATCATAGTTATTGTATTTATTTACTAAAGCAGATCCATATGGACCATAAGAAGAAGCGCATTTTACAAATGGATCCATGTTATAGTTTAATATATTATTTCCGCTAGAAACAATGATTAAATTTTTAGCAACCGCATCGTTATATGATTGAGATGACATTAATTTTTTATCGAAATCTTCGCTACTAATAGAATCGCCACACTGTTTTCCTTCTAATTCAATACAGTCTCCATAATAACAATATTCAGGATGATAAAATACAAGTGATTTTGCCCAATTTGGATTCCAATGTTGTACAAAGTCAGATAAATTTGTTAAATTTTCAGGATAAGTATAAAAAGTTCCTGGTGTTGTGTTTGGAAATACTAAAGCTAAGCTAAGAACAGGTAAATTATAGCCACCTAAGTTAGTAGAGCCCGGCTGAGGAACAAGAGTAATTTTAGAACGCTGACCAGTATTGTCAAAATAATAATAATATGCTGTTCCTGAAATTTCAGCATGTGGCTTTCGCCATGTTGCATCAGGCGGAATTATTGGGTTAACTCCAAATTGTGTATTACCAGGACTTATGTTTTTTGGTAATATATTACCATCATTATAAATACTAAGCGGAAATGCGTTTGGGTTGTATGCGATACCAGTACCAGCAGATTTTATTTGACCATATTGCCCAGTAGGAGCCATATCAGCCAACATTTGGTTATAGGCAATTTCGCATTTAGATTTTGGATGACCACATAATTGATCACATTCATCGTATAATGCTTGCCATTCTAAATCAGTCCCTCTGCCTTGAGCCACAAAGTCATCTTTTTTACCTAAATTTTGAAAACACGATTGACAGTTTACAAAACAATCCGTTGTGTCTATTTTAGCTAATTCATCATGTAAAAAATCTAATGAATCTTTAAAGCAACCCGAGGTTGTTGATCTATTTGTTTTCTTTAAAAATTCTTTCAAGTAAAAATCACGAGCCTCTTTATTAACCCGCAACGTTTTTGAAATTGTATATACGCCGGGAGAAAGGGCATAGGGCGTAGCAAAAACATCATTTGGGTAATTATAAACAGATGAACCGGAACACACTGTTTTAAAAGTGATATTACTCCCGCTCATAGTAAAATTACCTACTAATTTTGCACTTGGAGTTACAGGCAAACTCGAAGAACCAGGTGTAATAGGAGACGAATATAAGACAGTTCCGCATTCGTCCAATATCTTAATATCTAAATCATACACACAGGAAAAACAAATACCAGCTTTAAGGCATGGAGCTCCAACGGTATCTACCGAAAAATTGTAGGTAAATGTATTCGTAGAATTTGTTGTTATTAAAAATGTGCTGTTAAATTCAATAGCATCAGGTGTTGTATTTATTTTATTAGATACACTATTTCCATTTGCATCTTTATTAAATAAATCTGCTGTTAAATTTGGTGCAACAAGAGGTGCGCTTGATAGTTTATCTAAATTTGGAGGAGGAGAGCCTGCTAATGCCGTAGCAATTGTTTTACCAGCCATATCCATATATGAAATACTAATTTGACCATTAGCATCTATCACCATGTGTTTTTGATAATGAGCCGCATTTCCTACTTCTGTCCCAAATAAACGATCTAATTCTATCTGAGTTGGTATTGAATAAAAATAATTTGTTTCGTGGTTTGTTCCCAATTGATGATTGATACCTACTCCTCCTTGTTTTCTTATTCTACCTGTATTATCAGGTGTATATTCTACTTGCGTAAAAGGATATTCATTGGCATCTGGAACAAAGGCTTGTTGATCATTTTTTTCAATGTTATTCGGAGAGTAGTATTTTGATGCACCATTTGTATTAACCATTGGTGACGTTGTTACACCACAAGAGTTAGCTGGACTAACAACATCAAAATCTTTTTTTGTATAAGCATGCGGCGTACCTGAAACATAATTTGCAGCTGCCATATTAAAATTAGGAATATAATTAAATGAAAAGGATGAGTTCAATAAGGAACTTCCAGTTGGAGTGCAACTAATATCACGAGCAAGTGGTGTAGGAAGTATAGAAATAGCTCCACGTCCTGTAAAATCATAAATAGTTTCGCCAACAATGGTGACGGTTTCAGTACTTATTTGTGTAATACTTTGGCGGTTTCTTAAGCTTCCATCAAAGTAAGAAATCACATCTTTATGCTTTCCTTCTTCAGCAAAGGTTACATTATATTGCCAATTTTTATTGGCTTCAAAATGATTCGTTAATGCTAATCGTTGGGTGTTGTTTATTAATGAGCCTACGGTACCTGTTTCTACTGCAGTCCATTGCCCATATATTGGAGTGGCAAGTGCGGTTAACGATCTGCCAACGCCTCGTAGTCTGTAAATAAAATAACCTCTATCAGAAATAATAGGGATTAAATAATTTGTTGACATGGTGGTGATACGGGTACTATTATTTTTAAAGTCAAACAATAAGGCTGAAGCACTTCTTGCAGAACCTAGTCCTGTTATATCATAATCATTTATAAAAGCCCATTCTAATTGATAGTCAATAGCACCCACTACAGTTGTCCAATTTACTTTAATGGTTTCTGTCGTTCCATTACAATCTAAATCAACAGGAGTAAGGTTTTGAGCTAAAGCTGCTGCAGAGCTATTTGGTATAAAATTATTGTATCGTAGATACTCAATTCTATTTTCTAACACTAAATTATTAGGGAATTTATTTGTAATAACACCATTAATTTTAACCTCTGTAATCGTTGTTTGAATAGTATAAACACGTGCAGATTGATTAGTAAATAATTTCATATCTTCCGCCGTATAAGAATTCAAGCCGTAGGGTTGGTGACTAACATGCAAGGTGTAATTATTTGTAGATGTTGTACCTAAAATATTATATGTAACGACCTGAATGCTTACATCAGCATTATAAGGAGCCTCAAACTTATCTTTTTGATAATTTACTTTTAGTTTAACAATGCCATTAACAAGACTATCAATTGACGAACCAGGTAATCCTAACGTTACTGTTCCGATAGCGCTTGGAGAACCTACAGTTATTGTAGATGTTGATGTGTTATACATAGGAAAAACCTTTGGTTCATCCGCTAAAGCCAAATTTGTAATTAAAAATAGTATGAAGCTTAATGCGTTTAATTTGATACGTTTTAATTTTATCATAATAATAATTATTTTTTAATGCGTCCGTCAATTAATTTATAACCTTTATAATTTAAAGTTAGTTTTAGTTTTTTTGAATTTGAAAAATCAATAATGTTATCAATGCTAAATTCCGAAGGAGCCAATTTTATTTTTGGATTAAAATCAGAAAACACGACATTTAATCTAGGATACACAACTTCTTTTTTCAGATCATTGTTTTCTCTATAAAAATGTTCGTTAGCATAATAAGCATTAACTTCTTTGGTAATCCCATTTTCTATAAATATTTCTTGAGCTATTAACCCTGCTTTATTTTTGGTTTCAAACCTGTAACCAATTACATTATTTTCAGTTATTTTTTTTACAGTTTTACAAAAACTTAAAATTTTAAAATAATCTCTTAAACTAAACCCTGGATCTTTAAATGTAAATGGATTAGACACTTGTATGGTTTTTTTTGCGCTATCAATCGTTATGCGACATTTATCATTTTGCACTGAATAAATACCTAATAATCGACTTTTAGTATTCGTACCAGATTTAATCATATATCCATTTGACTTATCATGAATATCATCGCCATTTTTAGTGTCGAATGTTCGGTAATTTATTCTAATAGAATAGTTAGTGATTTTTGCATATGAAGCTTGCAAATCTTTTAATTCTTTAGCTGCGATTTTTACATCAATTATTTGCCAAGCGACATCCTTAGGTTTAAAGGAACCTAACAACGTTACTGTAATTGCCAATAGGATATAAAAACTTTTACTCATTATTTTATTGGTGTACTATTTCTACTTTCTTTAATTGTCATAATTCCTTTTTCTGTTTCTTTCTTTACACGAATCAATTTCCCTTCTTCATCATATTCATAAAAGGTTGCATAGTTTCTTTCGTCCAATTCAGCCATTAAACGCATAGTTAAGGGGTCATATACATAACTTTTCATACTACCATTAAAGGGGAATACTCTAATGTCATCAAAATTAGCTTCTACTGTTGATTGTAAATCTATTTTTAAAGCAGCTGCTCCTGCTGGAATTTTAAATTTTTGTTCTATTTTTTGCCAACCATCAATTATCAATCCTGTTGGACTCACCAAAACAGGAGTACCAATAAGAACTGAACCTGGAGAAGAAGTTAGGCCTGTGCGGAAACTCAAGTTAATTTTTGCATTAGCATAAGTTGTTGTATTTATATCCAAAGCAGCTACTTTTTCTTTCACCCATGCACTGATAATATATGTACTATCAGGAATAGGTGCAAACGAGCCTATGCAATCTGAACATGGTGGTGGTGAGCATATTATATTAGCAACAAATGTATATGTACTTGAACAATACCCCGGACCAGTAATACTGGCTGTAAGAGTGTAGGTTCCATCAGCATAGTTATGAGAAAATGCAATTCCCGTAGTTGTACCAACATAACTTTGAGCAGCAGTTCCGTCACCAAAATTCAGAGAAACCGAATAGTTAGAGCTATTATTGCTATTTATTTGTAAAAGACCTGCAATATTTTTACATTTTCCGTTACAGCCACCAGAAAGTGCGGGAATACAGTTATTAGTTTGATAGTTTGCTCCAATTGCAATGGGGCAAAAATAAATTGTATTGGCTGGGCTAAATTCTGAAGTATTTCCTTGCGGATCTGTTCCAGTTGTAATAATTTTATCTCCCATTGTTAATCCATTTATAGTCGCATTAAAATTTCCTGTAGCATCAGCAGTTACAGTTGAAAGTAGCTCTACTGCATCAATGCCACCAGCATTTGATTTATAAATTTCAATTATATCATTAGACAATGAATTTCCTGTAACCGTTGTAATACCACCAATTAATGCCACAGATTGGGTTGGATATAACCGGCAATTATTACCACAATCAGGTGCAAAATAACGTTCTAAATCTATATTGTTAGCATTACCAATAAATATATTATTTCTAACGACATCATAATCTGAACCCTGACTAGCTATTATCACTCCATGCCCACAATTAAAGATATAATTTGTTTCATTTGAATTTAGACCACCTATTTTATTACTAGATTGACTAGAAGAACCAATAATGAAAATTCCAACACTATATCTGGCGGTCAAATTACTATTTAAAGAGTGATCAGTATTTATAAAATTATTTCTGTAAATATTATTGGAAGATCCATCACCATTGTAAAACGCTGCTCCGTTTTTCATGCAAACATTATTCTCTAAAATATTATTCGAACTCCACTGCAACCTGAAAGCATTGCCGAAATTATTTAATTGTAAATTTGAAATCGTTGACCCATCACTTAAATGAAAGTTTAATATGTAACCATTACCCAAAATAAAACCAAATGTAGATTGCCCTGGGGCAACTACTAGATTATTTCCATCAATAATAATTTTTGGTTCAATACCAGTATAAGCTGGCAAATTTTGAGTATTTCCATCAATTTTAACTGGGTATTTAATTTGTGGTAACATTGAATTAAGCATGATTTTAATTGGCGCATTAAAACTACCTGGTATATTAAAAGTAATTATTGAAAGATCAGGGTTTAAATTTGCGCTCTCAAGTGCCCACCTTAATTCACCAGCAACAAGAGTAAATGGGTTACTGTCATTTAGTGAGGTAACGATATAGGTACTTTGAGCAGAAATATTTGTTACGTAAAATACCAGTATAAAAATAATTTTTTTCATATAAACTATGGTTTAATTTGGATGTAGTGCTTTTGAGTTATAACTCCATTTAAATCTTCAAGGTATAAGGTCAAATATTTAAAATATGAACTATTTGATTTTAATATTTTTACTTTAATAAAAGATGTATAATTATTAAATGCAAAAGGAGTGGAATTATAATTTAAAAAATACGAGCCGTTTTTCTTGGTATAAATCGGAGTTATAGATAACACATCTCCATTATCTAATTGTGAGCCAAATTTTAGATAAGCTTTTTTCGCATTTGACACATCACTTACTTTAAATATAACAGTGTATATAATATTCAATGAATCATTCTGCTCCCTTGGATTATCTTCTACAATCATTAGATCTTTAATTCGCAAACTATCTGTTTGTTGCCCAAATAAAGTTGAGCAAGCTAAACTTAAAATAAATATTAATATTATTTTTTTCATATTTAATGACCTTTTATTTTTTAGTAGTTATATGAAATAACTTTTTGTATTTGTTCTTTAAAATGATTGAGATTAGTACTTAATTATTATATGGGTATTTAATTAATTTAGTATAGGTACATCCATTTTCATCAATAACAGTGATTTTTACTGTATAGTTATTACCTGATGGAGAAACAGTAAACCCGTTTCCTGATGGCTGAATATTTCCTGAACCGCTTAACACTTGAGCATCCAGATTGTAAGGTCCTGCACCATTTTGAATAATGTATGTATACAAACCATGTGAAGAGGAAGAAAGTTTAATATAGCCGTTACACATTTTCACTTTATCACATTGTTCGCCAATTTGCTTTTCCATTGTAATTATTGAATTTGTTGCTGTAGTTGCTAAAATTTTAACACTATTCCTACCCGTGTGTGATGTTGTATTGTCAGTAGTAATACCAAATTTAAAATGTTTATCTGCGCATGAAGATAAATTATAATCTTCGAAACTATCAAAACCTAACTCTTTATATTGAGCATTTGCTCCTACAGAGGTAGCCATCGTTTGATTAAATCCAAAGGTAGCTGCTGAAAATCTTCCAAGCGCATCAACATTCTCTAACTCTTGTCCAAAAGGATTAAACTCAGTTATTTCACTTGCATAGGTCCAGTTTTGTGAATCCATACCCCATTTACCATTTGTATTTAATTTATAGTAAGGTGTATAAGAAGTAAATAATCCATCTTTTCGTAAATTCGTATTATTATCATAATCATTTTGATTTCTTCCTGTTAAATGAACATAATTACGAACAGGACGCCACATTCCTTTAGTCCCATTTACATATGGATTAGTAATTAGTGGAGCTCCAGTTGTTGTTGTATTACATTCGCAAACAGTTCTCCATCTATTTCCAAATTCAACAGCCGAAGCTTGAATGACTTTATCATAAATATTATTTTTTATGCCATTTAATGGATTTACCATCGTTGTTATATTTGCCATATCAACTGATAATAAATTTCGAGCACCTGAGCGGATTACTTTAATTTGATCAAATAAACCATTCACTAATATCCCATTTTTTTTCTGTACCTCAATTGAAGTAGATGTAACATTAGTTACCCAACCCGTAATATAATTACCAGATTGAATCATTTCTAACTCATCTCCTTCTTGGAATTTATTATTTCCCGCAGAAATAGTCGCAACTCCAGAACCATTAAATGAAACATTATTCAGTAAATAATTAATGTTTTTGTAAGCTGCAGCCATTCCTGCATAATGCCAATAAGCAGGGTATTTAAAAGAATAAATAGGATCTTCAAAATTATTATTAAGTTGTGTTAATAATACTTGCCCGTTTTCTGCATCATAGGCTAAGTTTTTTGTTGTAACAATGGACCCATCTTGATTAGCAGTTGTTTGCTCAAGGATGCCAAATCGTTGGATAACCTTAGTAAATACAGCTGATCTAAATCGTGTTTTATCTGATGAATAGGAAGGGATAGGAATTGGTACAAACACAGGAGCTGCTGCAATTAAAAAACCATCTACATTCACATTTAAACCATAAGATGCACCATCAGTTTCTTGTTCTCTTAAATCGCCTACTGCATCAAAAAACAAACCAATATTTTCATTTTTCACTGTTCCGTCAGCATAGAGAACATCAACTTTGTTTTCTAATCGGCTACAACCATTTCCGTAAGGTGTTGATTTATATTTATATTCCGTTGAACTAATTGGACTCACTTGATCTTCTCCATATACATAATCGGCTTTAGGTTTTCCATGCATATCATTTAATTCTACATAAAAACCTTGAGATACTGTCATATAATCTTTTGATTCAATATGAAACAACGATGCTAAACTAAACGGATCATTTTTATGATGAATTGCTTCTAATTCCGTTCTATCTGTTATAGTCGGGAAATCTTTAGCTGTATAAAATTCATGCACTATATATCCAGTAGAGTGTCTTTTTAATGTTTTGCCTGGTGGGATTTGTGATGTAGGTACATAATTTTTGACAGTTACTTTACTATATCCCACTCCTGGAGAGGGGAAGAAACTTTCACCAAATGGAGCTTCCACATAATGCTCATCATCTGGCGCTAATAATTTTTTGGTTTCTGTAAAGAAAGGGTGCTTGAGTGCATTTTCTTCACCACCAATTTGAGGTTCATAAGGTGCAACGCCTGAAGAAATAACTTTACCAGTATTTGTTTTGGTTGTATAATCATATACTTGCCCATATTCGCTATCATCAGATCCAGAAGTCATTATTTTAAAATTATCTTTTAGAATAACTGACTTTACGCGATTCCCGCCACCATACTTAAATCCACTGGTATTTTTTAATTTGATCCAAGATTGAGTTAGATCAGGTGTTTTACCACGACCTTTGTCATATAAATACTTGTTAGGACCTTGTATTGTTTGCTGTATTGTTGTAAAAAAATTAGAGTTAATCAAAGCCTTCAAGACTTGTTCTCCCATACTAGCAGATGCATTTGGCTGATCCCAAATTAAACGAGAATTATTAAGACGACCAAACTGAATGGTTGCTTTGATAATGGGGTTTTTATCTTTAGTCCCATCATCCCCAAGGGAGACTAATTTAAGCTGAATGCTACCTGTTGTGCCAGTAACATTTGTGTTAGCTGATGTTCTATCAACCTCTGCATAACCAGGTACAAAATCTTTTTGCCCATTAGCAATTTCCATTTTAAATCTAAAGTTCAGCATATTATCATCAGGCAATAATTCGTCAATTGTTGTGCCTGCTGGAACTGTAAATTTTAATGTTCCATTATCAAAATCTGTGGCATTTGTTAAATCAACAGGGTACATTTGAGTAGCTTGTTCATTTTGAACATAAGCATAATCATCTGTTTCATAATTAACGTTGATCTCTCCGCCTGATGGTAATTCAATTTTAGTCAAATGCCACGCTTGTGACCAAGAATCAATAGTTGCTTTAGGGGCAGTTTGGTTGCAATATGGAAAAACATCTAAAGGCATACCGTTTGTATTACTGGCTTTATAATTTCCCCATCTATCAAAACTCATCATGTCATACGCTGGATTAACACCAGGCTGAGTTTCTGTCATTGGAGGGCCAATTGGAGGTGTGATTATAGCGGAGGTTCCTGCATATTTAAAATTATAAGCATTAAAAGCACCTTTATCAGAATTTTGATAGGTAAAATATATTTTTTTTAATGTTAGCTTCCCTCCCGTTCTAGCATTTGAAACAAAAGCTGTTTTATTATTTGGTAAAGTTACAGAAGATACAATAGGTTGGCATAATTCGTAGTCATATTGAAAATGAACCGTTTTAATAATAGTATTAGAAGCCTTACTAATAAGCTCTATTCGATCTAATTTCTGTTGTTTGATACCAGAACCACTAACCTTACCATCTTTATTATCCACACCTAAGGCATCATTTCTATCAGAAGTATAAAATTTAGCTTTATAATTTTTTGTTTCAATTTCCGTTAAAAAGAATATTTGTTTTTCTCCGTACACATAACTCCCTTTATCATCATTTTCGTTAGAAAACAAGCCGTCATTATATTTTGCAACATTTTCTCCTAAGGGCGTTCTCCATTTGTATGGAGTAAATGACCCTCCTGTTGGATTTGTAATTTCTTTATAATTAAATTTCACATATGTTCCTATATCCCCATCACTAGGTCCTTTTATATTATCAGCATCTACATAATCGGCAGAAACAACAGCAGTTAATAAATAGCTATGAGCAAAGGCTGGCATGGTAATATTATTATAGTAATTATCAAGCCCCTTTTTATTATCTACTGTATTGTCTGAGTTTGGAACGTAGGTTACAGTTCCAACAGCGGCATCGTGAGGCCTTATAGAACCACCACCTTCAGGAACACCTACTGCAAAACTTGTCTCTTCTTGCCTGGTATTATAAGCAGGTAAGCCGTATATATAACGTTTTCCATCTGCACCCAAAGACGAAATTTGACCAATATGATGTTGCACAGATGAATTACTTGCTACATAACTATTTAATGTATTATTTAACCCAAATCCATTATTTATTTCTGCATTGGTTAATGCAGAAATAACTTGTGTTTTTCTGTCTCTAGCATTTCTGTAATTATCGTGTGGAAAAGACTTTGGAGTTCCATCACTTAACTCTAAATTACCTGTAGTAACGGCATTAAATTTAGTAGAACCATCTAAATCAAAACGAGCCGCCTGGTCACCTCCATAAGTATCGTAAAAAGTTTGATCAGGGTCTACTGATTTTTCATTAGCTTCTTTAAAATAGAAGGGTTCGTAATCAGGATAATTAGCACTTGCTCTACTTTGCGCTACTGAAGCAATGGTTGAACTTGACCAATCGTTAGATGTAGAATTCATATCATTAACCGTAACGTTTACACCTACGTGTGTTAAATCACCTAGCCCAATTTCAGCCGATATTTGATACCCATCACTAGTACTATAACCTGCGGCATCAAATACATGCCCCACATCACTGCGCATAGGTCGGTAACTTCCTCCAGTACCTTGTCCTGAAACAGAGTACATATCGTATGTACTATTAGTAATAGGTAAATTATAAGTGGCATCCAAATGAAAAGACCCATCTTTTTCACGATTAAAATCAAGCATGGCGCTCGCATTATTCTGACCATATTGGGAATTCATATAACCATAGGCTGGGCTAGAAATTGTATTAGTAGCTAAACGTTGTGAAGTAAAATACCCTCCAATAGCTAAACTTCCATCAAAACCAAAGACTTCGCCTCCTAATGTAAAGTTGCCTGTAATGGATAAATTTTCCATAGGCATATCTAAAGATGGAGAATAGGTTGATCCTCCTATATCAAATGATGATGAGCCACCAAATGAGCCACTACCTCCAACTTTTCCCTTTTTATCAATTTCTTTTGAATCTGTTCCGTCTTCATTTTTCTTATACTTATCTTTTACAGATTTTACACTATAATTCACATTAGCACCAACCGTAAAATTAGCAAGCCCAGAACGAGAGTTAAAAGAAGCCCCAATAGAAACCCCAGCACTGGCAGAAGATCTTTCACTAGTTTTCACTTTAGCGCTCAAACTCAAACTTGGTGCTAAAGTTAATCCGTCATCAGAGCTTGAGGTAATACCTAAACCAGCAGAGCCTGAAAAGGCACAATCTTTGGAGGAAGATACGGTAACATTAAACGATGTTTCAATACCTACGCCGTTATAGTTGTTGTACTTAATTCCTAAACGGGCATTAAAACTTGCAAAATCCAATCCAAATAGCTCACCACTTACTCCTGAAGAAACGCCAACGGTTGAATTTTCTTTCATATTAAAATCTTTTACAACTGCATCACCTGCAAAATCATCAGGTATGCCACGCATGTTTCTATTTACAACCCCGGGATTAATATTCCAACCAAGTCCACACCAAGAGGCTTCTTGATCCATTGTAATACCAGAATGGTAACTTAAATTAATAGGTTACCCTTCAACATCAATTAAAGGTAAGTTGTAACTAAAGTCTCCAGAAAATACATCAACCATATCTGACGTGCCAATAGGTTCAAAACTTTGAACTTCGGGTTGACTAGGCCCACCTGTTAATGCAAAAGAAACTGAAGGTAAGCCGCATTCAAATAATAAAATGAGGGCTAAATAAAAAGCGATGCCTCTTTTAGCTTTTGGGGCGATTTTGCGTTTAAAATATCTTTTGTAGTTTTTCATATACGTATGTTACTATTAAAATTTTATAGAAGTCATTACTATGTGTTTATGAGTTTTGGCACTTTGATTAGATCATGTGGCAAAAACGTCATTTTTATTAATCCTTTATCAAATAATCTATCATAATACACTAATGTTTTAGCTCTAACAACATATTTATTGGTAGGTTTAAATGCTAATATAAAATGCCCAAAAGGCACCACATTATAAGCTCTTTCAAAATGATAATAAACACAAGGTAGAGTATCCTTACCATCTATTAAATAAATATCATTTTGCATTTCAAAAGAACAATAATCAACTCGTTGAGGGTAATCACTTGCAGATGCTAAATTATATTTCAAAAATTCCATACTAAAATCTTTTACTGTAATTCTTAAATCAAAATATTGCAAATCATCATCATCTGCTATTTTTGAAGACGAGGATTTTATTTTCTCATTTGCTTTTATAAATTCTATTGGTTTTAATAAAGCAGAAAATTTAATTTCGTCTATTTCTTTTTCTTTGTAATACCCATTTTCAGGAGAACTTACATAGGCTACTAATTTTTCAGGTGAGGAAAAAGATATTTCTTGATTTTCTTTGGAACTTATTTCTTTTGTAGGGTCAGATTCATTCATATCAGGTTTACATGAAACTATAAGGAATAATGAAAATAAACTACCGATAATATATTTTATTTTAATCATCTATTTTATACCTTTATACTTTTCATTAATAAAAGCGGAAACTTCTTTGGTTACATTAAACTCTTCTTTTCCGTACATTAATGATCCATCTGAATTATTTCCTTGTATTAAATCAAAATTATTTTTTTTACCATAATCTTTTATGTATTGATTTAATTGGGCAATAATTTCCTGATCGTATTGCTTTGTCAATGCTCCATTATCTTCCTCAAAAATTTGTAGTTTTTGATTGTATTCTATTTTTTTTCTTTCAAATAAATCTTTTTCAATCGGTGTTGCAATTTTTGTTTGAATTTTCTTAGATAAAATAGTTAAGTCAATTCTAAGACTATCAACTATTTTTTGTCTGTAATTTTTTACATTTTCTATTTTTTTCTGTAATTCTTTCTTTAATTCAAAATCATTGAAGACTTCTTGAATGACTATATAACCAATCTTAGGCTTTGTAAAGTTTACATAAAGTACACAAAACATTATGCCTATAGCAAGTAAAATTAATGGATAAAGTTTATTGGATAAAGAGGGCTTATTCATAAATAATTAATTAACGTAAAATTTTAATTGGTACGATTTTCCTTTTTCATTTGTGATATTGAGGTAATAATACCCTGTTTCAATATTTAGCTCATTTAAATCAATTTCGTATTTATTCTCTCCAACTTCTTTTGAATTAATTTTTTGGTTTGCTTTGGCGTCTTCTTTTACTTTAACATTTTTCAATGCAATTTTGTTTTCAGGAGTAATGGTTATGCTTAGTTTATTACTTGAAGTATAATACTCCTCATTAAATGTGAAAAATATTTTATTTCCAGCAGCAATATAAGTGGAGGAATTTGAGCCCGATGTAATTTCAACGTATTTATTGTAAATCTGTTCCAATTCAGGTTTAATAATAAATTCCCATGCCTCTGTTTTATTTACAACTACATTATTAATTACCTTTTGCACCTGCCATCCATATTTTTTACCCCCCTCTAATTTATAGCCATCAAAAGGGTATTGCACATCGTGTTTTGTTAAAAAATCCAATTTTAAAATCGGAGCGTTTACATTAATAGCCGCATCAGCACTCTGATCTTTTTTTTCTTCTACCATAATTAATCGGTACATTTCACCTTGCTTCAATAAAGAAAAAGGATCGCTGTGATTCCAAAGTAAAATAGGCGTTTTAGTTTCAATAGTATCTTTATCAGGAGGATTAACTAAAAATAAAAAAGAAGTTGTTTCGTTTTCAAATTCTTCACATAAATCACTTCCTTCTACATTTGTTGTTGGAATAACAAATACACAAAGTCTAAATTTACCAGATGACAGTTGGTGCATTGTTTTAATATACTGCGCATCGTTACTGTTTGTATATTCACTTGAGTTAGTTTTAAGTCCTATTTGAGCCGTATTTGTAACACCATTTTTTAATTTAAAAACGTTAGATTTTACTATTAAAATGGGCTGGTTTAAACCATTATATAATTTCGATTCTATATAAACATCTTGCTCATCTCCGTTATTCATAATATTTGCAAACAATAATGTCTCATCACTCACATTGAATGCATTAAACATTGAATTTAAAATATTGATTTGAGAATTTATTTTAAAGGAAATAGAAAATAAAAAAATGAGGATTGCAATTTTTTTAAACATATTTTAGAATTTAAGATTTAACTTCGTGTAACAATAATAAGGAAAATTATTAAGATTGTTCAAATTTAAACTATTATAAAAGTCACCGACTATAATTTTTTCAGCATGAAATTCAATGAAAATATGTTTTTTTAAAGGAAAACTTACATGAGCAGCAGCGCCATATTGATTACTTTTATTGGAAAGATTGTATGAATATTTCATTGTAAAGCTAGTGTAAATGACTTTTTTAAACGTATAGCCTGTTTCAAAACTACTTAATACTGTACGTGGGCTTGAAATACTATCTCTTACATTAGCATTAAAATAACTCGAATTAAAACCCATCTTAAAGGAATTCTTAAACATACTTAGCACATTTAAGTTAATATTTTCCATATTCCTATTGGCAACGCTATCATAAAGTGTATACTGATTGTAAATTGCAGTAAAAGTAGTTGTTACTTTTTTAAACTTCGGAAAATAAGACAGCACTATGTTTTTCATATCACTTTTGTTTTTTGTCATAAAATGAGTGCTAATATTTTCGATATTTTGAATTATTGGTGTATAAATAAAATTAACGTCAACTCGCTTTTTCAATAATTTTAATCTAGCGTTTAAGGATAAAAAATTTAAGTTAGATTTATAACCATAACGTTTTAAAATATTATCCTCATCATGTCTATAATTTACACCAACTTTGATTTTTGAAGTTATAACTTGCTCTAGTTTTGCCTCATACCTTATATTATCTGTTCTAATAAAACCAACTCCAAAGCTTTTAAAAAATGGATCTACCAATCTATATCCTAATGAAAATTTGGTTTTAATAATTGGTAATTGACCAGAAAGCCTTATTTGTATTGCATTATTTCTATTACCGGTGAAAATTGTTTGATCTTCGCTAGGATTATTCAATAGTGATTTTGCAAATGAGCCATACAGAGTGTAACCTTTATAAATTACCCTTCCATCTACTTCATAAACCGTATTTTTTTCATCATTATTTGACGATTGAGAATAAGTTTGTCTACCTACACCGTATAATCCGCCAACTGCTATATATGATTGAGAGAGATTTCCAATACCCACTTTACCTGCTAATATTTTACGAGCATCTTGATTTTTACTAAAATCAAAAAAGTTACTATAATTTTGAAAGGCGCTTGTTATATTATTATTGATATTTTGTTGATTTTGTAAATTATTGACCGTTTTTCCATAAGAGGCATTTATAAAATATGTTTTTGCATCATAGCCAACATTTATACCTTTTAATGTCAAATTATTAATTAAAAAAGTAGAGTAATTAGGGTAGCATAAGCCTATTTCAAATTTTTTAATTTTACTTAATATGTTTTTTCCTTTACTCAAATATGGATTATCAATAGACTCTATGTTTTTTGAATCTAAAACATTAACCGCTTGTTTGTATTCTTGTATTTGTTTTTCGTATAATTCTATCTTGCTTTTGTATGTTTTTATTTTTTGATAGTTAGAATCAGCGCTGAAATTATTTATTAAACTATCCGTATATCTACTTTCTAATTGTTTAATAGAATCCGTTTTTGAAAGCCCTTTAGTCTTAACTGTATTTAATTTAGATGAATCAATTGTTGAATATTTACTACTATCAATTCCGTTATAATCAATAGGGACATTCGGGATGTTTTTTTTACTTATACCCGAATCAACTTGAAAATTATTCAATTGACTAGTTGTGTTTGTATAACTTTGCATCGCTTCGCAAAAAGCCAATTTTTGGGAAAGTTCTTGTTTCAGTTTTTCTACTTCTTTTAATTTGTCCATGTAAACTGATTTTTTTGAAATACATTCATTTTCAATGTTTTTCTGATAAGTGTCATGGTCGAATTTGAGTGTATAGTAATTTTGAATTCCCATTAAACTAGCTGGGTTTGTATAAAAATAATTAAAGATTAAAGGGAGTTTTTTTAATGAAAGATTAATGTCTCCTTGAGATTTAAAAATACTCATTGGTGAATAAGCATTTGATATGTAATAAGGTACTACACCATAATCAAATTGATTTGACAATGTTCCATGTATAGTGAAATCTTTTTTCTTTACGGATAGTTCGTCTTTCAATTTATTTTTTTCGGAATTAACCTTACCTAAGACCGTATCCTTCTTTGGAATACCCTTTTTATCGATAGAAGGTATTTGCTTTTTTAGGGCGGTCTTAATATCAACTGAGTCCTTTTTTAATAGTTTATTTTTAGGTAAAATATTAGTTTTTAAGGATAAGCTATCTGGTAGTTTGTTTTTAGTAGTTGTTGAATCTAAATGAAATGGGTTTAGCGATTTCCCATAATTAATCACTTTATTGCCAAGTTTAGAAGTATCAGTAATTGTTTGGCATTTAATACCAGCGTTAATAAGCAAAAAAATCACAAAAATTAATTTGAGAGTTATTGAATATGTTTTGTTTTTAATCAAACGCTTTAAAAAACTATGGTAATAAATATTATTTCATTAAAAGTATACTTTTTTCGCTTTAACAGCCAATATTGATGGAAATAAAATTAATTGATGTATCTGATATTTATGGAAGACGTTTAAATACATTAAAACGTTTGATGATGAGATTTTATTACAAGAATTATTGAACGGAATTTATACAATTTCAATTTATGACGAATAAAACGCTTTAGTTCTGAGGAAAAAATAGTGAAAGATTAATTAAAATCTAAAAAAAATACACAAAGCCCCGTTATTATTAAATAAATTGGCTTTAGAATTGAAATAAGCACGATTTTGTTTCTTTTATTCACTTTAATTAATTTCCGTTAATTGCTTCATAAGTATTCCGAAATTCAAAAAAATTGTAATTAATTACGGCGATAATTCGCCACAAGCTTTATAAAAATGTATTCAATCTCATCTTAAAACTTTGAATTAAGTTAAACTAATTGTTTAAAATAAATCCTCTTCTAAGAGATTCAGACACAAATTTGCTTGATTTTTTTGACAAAGTACATTTTGCCAATGAAAATCCAATTACTCCTTAATCTTTACGCATGAATGAAAAAATGTAGCCAATAAGAATCTAAACACTAATCCATTGGATTTCAAAGAAATCAATTTTGTAATCAATCAAAACGCAATGACTAAAAAAATGTTTCTGTATCGTCCTGAAATAAACATTGAAATAAAAGACAACACATACTTTAAAAGAGATAAGAAGTTGTACTTAAAAATCAATTTAATAAACTAAGCCTAATTCCTTTTTTGTACTTTTAGCGTTCAAATTTTAATTTCCATGTCAAAAGATTTAAATAAAGTATTTGATGAGCTATTAAGCAGATATGCAAAAGCAATAGAAAACGATTATTTATCACGATATAAAAAAGCTAAGGATAAAGATTTTATAATCGAAGAACTGACTAAAGGAACTGATTTCACAATAGGATGGGAAGAAGTAGATTTAGGAAAAGGAAAGATGATAACCCTTTTTTCAGATATGTATAAACGTGGCGAAAACATGAATGACATTATTGCTCATCTACGTAAAACATTCGGAGAGGTGGACGAGATTAAACCTTATACGTTAATTGAAAATGGAAAGAAAATAACGCTTTACTTAAGCGAAGAAGAAAAAGCGTTGAAAAAACTGGCATTAAATGAACGAAAATTATTTAAAGTGTTAATTCGGAATACAGCTTTTAAAGTGATTAAAAAGAAGTTGCCAATCATGTTTGAGGATGTGACTTCAAAAATGACTACTTCAAAACACTTAATGAAAATGAAGTGGACTGGATCTGAAACAAACAAAAATGAATTTGTTCAAATGATCTATGGCTTACACGAAGCAGGGCTTATTGATAATGGTAAGGGCGAGATTACTAAAATAACAGAAACACTTGCAGAAACATTTGGACTGGATTTGGGAAAGAACTGGCAAAGCAATCATTCAGCTAGTATTCACAAAGCTAAAATGGATTATCAGCCACCAATATTCGATAAAATTAAAGATGCCTATTTAAACTATTCTAAAAAACTCGCTTACCAACGAAAGCAGAAAAAATAAAACGACTTTATAAAGCAAAAAACAAAAAAGCAAGGATTTCCTTGCTTTTTTTTGTTTTTAAAGACCTCCCATTTATCAACGGTTTACAAAGAATCAACTCCCACCTAGCACCTACTTGGTATTTCGTCTCAAATCTTTTTTTCTCCTTTGTAGCGTCAATTACTTTAAAACCATACAAAAAAATATGCAGTAAAATATGCGATAATTGATTGTAAAAAAGATCGTAGAAACAAAAATATGCGATAAAATATACACTAATTGGCTATAACTAATACAAAAAAAGGAGGGCAGAATGAGCAACACTAATGAAAACAAACAGCAAACAGGTCAAAAAGAAAGTGAAAAAGCAGAAGAACCAAAAGATTGGATGGAATATATTCAAGATTTTATTAAAAATCCAGTTACAACAGGTATAACAGGACTTGCAGCGGGATATCTTTTAGGAACATTTAAAGCCAGTAAAGATATAGAAGCCCTAAAAGCCGAACATAAACAACAAATGAATGAGAGAGACGAGCAATTTAAACTTCTCATAAAAGAAATTAGATCAAGTAATAGAATGCTTTCCTCAAAACAATACAAATCAATTTCATCTGCTGATGATGAGAATGACGAGGACGATGAAAGTACACTGGCGATGGAAGAAGATAAACAAACGAAAGTCTATAAATACAAAGCAAAGTCAAAGAAAAAAGTATTTGAAATAACAGGATAATAAAAAGGTAAATGAAAGCACCAACAGAAAAACAAAACATCAAAGTTCCAATTGAAGTCTTTTTAGATGTTTGTAAAATGATACACACAGGAAACATAAATAATAAGATCGCAGGAAGTAGTGAAACAACAGGCGAAGTGTTCTTAGAACTATCTATTTCTAAAGGCAATAAAATTCAAAGTGCTGCTTTGCAAAATATTTATGATACCGTAAATGAATGGAATGAACAACGTTATGGAGATGATAATCCTGATGAACTTGGACTTAATTAAAATTAAATAAGAATTAAAACAACCCATTTAATAGATAAGCGATTTAATATTAAAAGAAAAAATCAAAAAATGAACTGTTTATATTGTAACAAACCCATAGAAGGAAGACGAAACACTAAAAAGTATTGTGGTAATACCTGTAAACAATACGCTTACTTAAATAGGAACTTTGCGATGCCTTCAAATTTAAACGCTTTGTCTTTAAAAAACGATTCAGATAATAATACTGTTGTATCTGAAAACAATACCACCCATAATCAACCATTAACTACTCCACCACAAATCACCGCTCATACAAACCTAAAACCAATAATTAATCATGAATATAAAAATCAATTAAACCAACAGGAATACCAATACATTCAGTCGGACATTTTAAATAGGATACAACATGGCTATATTTCATTAAGTATAACTCGCAGTTATTTTACAACTAATACTAGTTTAGGTGGGAGAATAACTCAACAGAATTTTCCAGCCTTTTCTTATTTAATACCCCGCATCCGATGTATCATAGAAAATTTATTTCAACTTACCTATAAGAGTAAAATATATTACCGAACAGTCATTACAATCTGCAAAGCTATAGAAGAAATGTTAGCATCAGAATACATTAATCAACTACCCAGTGATTTTCCTTTTATTGGAGATCTGATAAAATTACACGAACAATTTTATCCAATGGCAAACTATTTAGAACATGAAACAGAAGGCACAAAATTTAAACTATCAAAACCAGCCATCGCGCGCTACATTATGATATTAAACCTAATAAGAGATTGTTCTAAAAAGGAGCCATTTAGTAAATTATTTCCCGCTTTGTGTAAGCCATTAGCCCACACAAAGCCCAACACAGCAAAGATTTAGCAAGACTTTGACGTGTGAAACAAATTGTTTAACTTAGACTTGAACCAAAATGAAAG
>JAYVDU010000395.1:0-3616 GCA_043749245.1 Bacteroidota bacterium
ATTCTTTTTATTCCTTAATACATGACAGAGCAACCAATATTAATTTACGAAGACGATGTATTGCTTGTATGTAACAAGCTTGCCGGACTGATGGTGGAACCTGACCGTAATAATTTTCCTAATTTATTGCAACAGGTCAAAAATTATCTCAAAAAAAACACTCAAGAAAAACAGCCTTATGTTCAACACCTGCATCGCTTGGATCGACCCGTTAGTGGCGTTGTACTATTCACTAAACAAAAAGAATACCTACGAAACTTAAGTGAACAATTTGCGCAACGTACCGTTTCTAAATATTACACAGCGCTTACCTTACATTCGCCGGAAATAAAAACCGGTATATTAGAGCATTGGCATCGTAAAGAAAAAAAGAAAGCTATTTTAGTTCCCGAAGGTACCCCATATGCCGAAAAGGTAAAATTGAAATATCAGATAAAATCACAAGGACCATATTTTTTATGGGAGATAAAACTACACACTGGCAAGTATCATCAAATAAGAGCGCAATTAGCTAGTCTTGGTTGCCCAATATTGGGTGATGAAATGTATGGATCAACAATAGCCTATAAACCTAATGCCATTGCCTTGCATGCGACCAAACTCATTATTCAACATCCAGTCAATAAACAACAAATGATATTTGAGGCTGAGCTTAATGATTTTATTCCTAACAACTAATTTTCATCGTCATAAAAACAAAACCGGCTACTAAAGCGGGTATTATGTTACTTTCGCTGCCCGTACGGAAGTTAATAACTCATTGATGTCGGGGGCTATCTGACGCTTATATCCAATAATATCAAGGCTATTAGAGAATCTTACCAACTTAATATTTTGAAAAAAACTGATAAAAGCTGATATCAAACGGGGTAAATATCTAGCTGTTTTTCCACAAGTTTTGTTTTTCTACTTTTTGAATATTTAAAAAAACACTTTTAAAATCAGAGCTACATAAAATATAATACATATCCTTACTGGCAGGTTAAAGCCATTTTATAAACTTCTGTTAATGGGTTTTTGTTAATGCGATTTTTGTATATCTGTATTTATATGTTTTTTCTGTAAGCCTTGATAGCCAATATCTACTTGGGCTTTTATAGTATTATGAATGTGCATTTTTCTTTCTTTAAACAATATATAATCAGTATTTCAAGGATATTTTTCATATTTGGTCTTGAAGGCATACAGAAAAAATTGCTATAACAGCATCATTAATAGCAACACCAAGTAAATCCCCACCAATACCAGAATAAGAATATTGCTTCAATGCATTGTCTTAGTCGTGAAATTGAGCTGTTCCCCCTATTTCAAGAGAAGAGTAAGGATTATTATTAATTTCAAAAGCAATCTTGGTAATTTCAATATAAAAATCTTTATTAGCAGGTACAGCACTATTTGTCAGTTAAAGAATCTGACTGTATTACATGTGAGAGGCAATGAATTTAGCAAAGAATATATTGAAGAATTAAAGGCTCTATTACCTGGCTGAGAGATTAGATTTTTAAAAAATTAAGTCAAAAAAGTATTAAATCAAAAAAAACTTAAAAAAAAATCACATTTTTTAAAACTAAAAGGGTGCGTTATACGTTAATAGTTTAAATAATCCTTAAAAACAATTTAAACTTCAAATTATGAAAACTATCAAAACAATTGCCTTTTTAGCTTTTGCAGCTATTTTATCACACACAAGTTTAGCACAAGAAAAAACAGTTATGGTAGGTGGTGCCGCTATGTACCCATCTAAAAACATTATTGAAAATGCAATAAACTCTAAAGATCACACAACTTTAGTGGCTGCAGTAAAGGCAGCAGATTTAGTAGCAACTTTACAAAGTGCAGGTCCTTTTACAGTATTTGCTCCAACAAATGCAGCATTTGATAAATTACCAAAAGGCACTGTTGAAACTTTAGTTAAACCAGAAAACAAAAAAACATTAACAGGTATCCTAACTTATCATGTTGTTTCTGGCAAATTAGGTTCAAAAGAACTGTCAGCTTTAACTAAAAAAGGTAACGGTAAAGCTGAATTAAAAACAGTTAACGGCGAAATATTAACCGTTTCAATGGCTGGTAAGAAAGTAGTGTTAAAAGATGCTAAAGGTGGTATGTCAACAGTAACTATTGCTGACGTAAATCAGAGCAATGGTGTTATTCATGTGATTGACACTGTTTTAATGCCATAGTATTATTTACAATTATTAAAAGCCCTTTAAATTAAATTTAAGGGGCTTTTTTGATTTCTATAATTTATTAAATCGCTTCATAAATCCTTCCATAAACCAAACGGGAGGTTGCATAGGCTCATTCTTCTTTTTATTTATAAATACAAACGCTACAGATCCAGTATTTAATAGCACACTGGCTTGATTAAAACACTAGTAATGAAATATAATGCGCACCTCATCGTCGTATTTTCCAGATTTTTTATCACAATAAATTTCTTCTATTTCTTTTTTTGAAGAAATTTTTATTTGCTTACCACCTATCCTAACCAGATAATTAATTGGAAAAGTTCCGTTTTCTTTAACGGGTTTATCCTTTCGTAACAAGGGTTTAAAAGAGAATCTTATCGCCATTTTATTTTACAATTATGATTTAGCATGACCTAAGCTAAGTAATTGACATATAACGGCAAAATCTACAACCCTTTATCAATGAAGGTTTGGAGGGATTTATATAGGGGATTAAAGGGAATAATTAAAAACTATTTATAAAATAAGTGAAACAAAAAAGCCTCGTTAATAGAGGCTTTTAAAATGTAACTTGCTGATTTTAAACTACTTACGTAGTCTTGACGGACAAAATCTCGAACCAGTTACTAAAGGACATTGACATACTATCGAGTTTAAAACGTTACATTTTAAGTCATTAGATTGATTAGACATTTTGTGGGTTAGGCACATCTTGTAAAATTATTGTTAATTACTACGAAGATATGGAACTTTTCCTAATTTTTAAATTACACTAGTTATGGTTTTACCAAAGTGTAATGTTCTTGCTGGCTTTTAAATAATTGATAGCCGTTGCATAAAGTGCGAATTTTTTTCGTCAATGATTATTTATTCTTTTTTACTAATTCAACTATTTTATCGTATAGCAATTTCTCTTCTATTGGTTTGGAAATGTAACTATCCATTCCAAATTCTTTACATTTAGAAATGTCCACCGTAGTTACATCTGCTGTCAATGCAATGATTGGAATGTGAGATTTCAATGTCTTACGTATGTATTCTGTTGCCTCAAAGCCGTTCATTTCTGGCATATTTAAATCCATCAAAATAATATCGTAAGTATTGGTTTGCATTTTTTCTATTGCCAATTTTCCATTGTCTACTATTTCATGTTCAAATCCAAAATCAATCAGTATCATCTTAATTAATAATTGATTTAATGCTACATCTTCGGCTACTAATACCCGCAGGTTCATAATTTCTGAAACAGGGTTTAATAGAATAATTTCTTCTTCAAGTTTTAGATTTGCTTTACCAAAAGGCAGTATAAAGCTAAATGCAGAACCTTCACCAAGTTTACTTTTTACGTTAACACTTCCTCCTTGACCTTCTACTAATTGCTTTACAATAGAAAGCCCCAACCCAGTGCCTCCATAAGAAGTAGA
>JAYVDU010000396.1:0-11588 GCA_043749245.1 Bacteroidota bacterium
GGATTAACAGCCTTGTCGGTAGATATCATCACAAATTTTTCGACGTTATTTTCGACGGCTAAATCAGCCACCGTTTTAGTTCCTAATATATTTGTGAGAATGGATTCCGATGGATTATTTTCCATCATAGGCACATGCTTGTATGCAGCAGCATGAAAAACAATTTGAGGTTTAAATGTTTTAAACACATGTTGTAACCGCTCTTTATTTCTCACATCACCAATCACTACCTCGTGTTTAAAGGATAGTGATTTTTCATTAAACTCTAGTTCAAGCTCGTGTAGCGGACTCTCAGCCTGATCTAACAGCACTAACATTCGGGGATTAAATTTAGCACACTGTCTTGCTAATTCGCTTCCGATAGATCCTGCAGCGCCTGTTATTAAAATAATTTTATCATTCAATTGTTCGTTAATTAAGCCATTATCTAATTTAATAGGATCACGCTCTAATAACTCTTCGATATTAATACTTTTAATTTGATTGAAACTTAATTCGCCATTGATCCATTTAGCCACTGGTGGCACATTAAGCACACGTACACCATATTTTAAACACGCATCAATGATGCTGTTTTTTTTAGCAGGTGATAAATTTTGAATACTTAAAATAACAGACTCTACCTGATTTTCTGTAATTAACTCTTGTAATTTATCGGATGAAAAAATAAATACACCTTCTAAACTACGTCCTTTTTTCTTTTCGTCATCATCAATAAAACCAACTACTTTATAGCGAACGGCAGCGTCTCTATCTAGTGTGCGCTTGGTAATAATACCGCTTTCGCCCGCTCCATATATAATAACATGTGTTTTTTCTT
Organism: Bacteroidota bacterium; assembly: GCA_043749245.1. Taxonomy (GTDB): domain Bacteria; phylum Bacteroidota; class Bacteroidia; order B-17B0; family Aurantibacillaceae; genus UBA4416. Next base: position 821 of record JAYVDU010000396.1, read on the forward strand.
TTTCAGGATTTTTAGTTTCAAAGTAAATCGCTTTGATTGCTAAACGAGAACTAATCATAATAAAAATAGTAACCAACGCATCAATAATAATAACGGAATGCGGAATAATATAATGTCCTAAAATTAACTGACGAGTAATGATATTAATAAAATACAACATTAAACTGCCCGCTAATACAATGAAAAAAATGCGAGATGCATCCTTTGCGCCTGTATATCTCACAACGCCTTTGTAGGTTTTAGAAATAACAAAGGAAATAAGTCTAACTAATATAACAACCAAATAAGCAATAGGAAAATTATCTAAGTCGTTTTGTGGAATCGATTTAAAATTGAATCGTAAGAAAAAAGCAAGCGTTAACGAAAAAACACAAATAGCCAAATCTATCAATAAGATAGTCCAGCGAGGTAAATTATATTTCCAAAAGTAATATAGTATTTTGTGCATCCTTGTAAAAATACGATTTTAGTAGGAAGGAGCAAAACGTGCAAAACCCATGATATAACTTTAGGAAATCTCTAAAAAATCATTTTTCGAGGCGTCCCGATAAACAATCGGGATTGAAAACGCATAATACATCAGTATTTGAGGCTTTCAAAAATGTAGTTCAACGATGAAAAAGGGATTAAATAGAGGTTTCTTGTCATTAGTCGATAGTCGCAATAACCTTCAACTCAATAGCAATAGGTGTTGGCAAGCAATTAATTTCAATAGTTGTACGACAAGGAGGATTTATACTAAAATACTCAGCCCACAATTTATTGTACGTTTTAAAATCGTCTTTCATATTGGTTAAAAACACTTGCACATCCACTATTTTATCCCAGCTACTGCCAGAATCTTCCAATATATATTTGATATTTCTAAACACCGAATGACACTGCGCTTCTATATTGTATGAAGTAATATTTCCTTGTTCATCCAATTCAACACCTGGTATTTTTTTTGTACCACGTTGGCGTGGACCAACTCCCGATAAAAATAATAAATTGCCTACACGACGAGCGTGAGGATATAAACCCACTGGTTCTGGTGCTTTTGACGACTCGATTGATTCTTGGTTACTCATGATATGATGTTTAAAGTGTTACTTCTATTTGTATATTTTTATCATTCAACCCTACATTATCAACTTGTATTAATTTTTTAGTGTCGTTAAATACCGTGATCCATTTGGTTCTTGATTGACTCGCTGTTTTTTGATTGATGATAAAATCACCCGAATCATTCGTGTACGTTTGCGAAATAACAACCTCCGTACAATTTGCACCGTTTTCTTTACACTGACTGTAATTTACTAAGCAGCCTTTTACACCCTCTCCAGTTGCTTTATCAATAACCTTTCCGCTGATGTTCACGTTCTTAATATCGCAACTCCACATTAGAATGACGAAACTAATTATTGATAAGATTCTTACCACCATTTTAATTTTATATTTTATTTAAAAGCATTCCAACCTTGTGCTGTTATAGGATGCGAAGTGCCTGCTTTTGCAACTAAATTCACACCACTACTGGCAGCAGTTATATGGCCGATGATTGTAAAGTCTGGTACATTTTTTACTTTTTCAAAATCTTCCATTGGGATAGTAAATAACAATTCGTAATCTTCGCCACCACTCAACGTACAAACCGTTGGGTCTAAATCAAACTCACGCGCTCTATCAAATGTTTGTGGATCGATGGGGATTTTTTCTTCGTACAATTCGCAACCTACGTTGGATTGCCTACAAATATGAAGGATTTCAGAAGCAAGACCATCACTCACATCAATCATACTAGTTGGCTTGATGTTTAATTTTTTAAATAATTCAACGATGTCAACACGCGCTTCCGGTTTTAATTGACGTTCTAAAATATAGTCGTTACCAACTAAATCAGGTTGTATACTTGGGTTATCTTTGTACACAAATTTTTCGCGTTCTAAAATTTGTAAGCCCATATAAGCACCGCCTAAATCGCCACTAACGCACAACAAATCTTTTTCTTTAGCGCCATTTCTGTACACAATGTTTTCTGGCTTAGCTTCACCAATAGCTGTAATACTAATGATTAAGCCACTTTTAGAAGAGGTGGTATCTCCACCAATTAAATCTACATTATAATTTTTGCAAGCAAATAACATCCCTGCATATAATTCTTCTAATGCTTCTACCGAAAAACGATTAGATGCGGCAATACTCACCGTGACTTGTTTTGGTGTACCATTCATAGCACATATATCCGATAGATTGACCGTGATTGCCTTATACCCCAGGTGTTTTAAAGGCACGTACGATAGATCGAAATGCACGCCTTCTACCAACATATCCGTTGACACCAAAGTTGATTTTGTACCTTCATATTTAATAACCGCGGCATCATCACCAATACCTTTGTGTGTTGACGTATTATAAATTTCAACAAACTCCGTTAAGTGTTTTATTAATTCAAATTCTCCAAGAGCCGTTAACTCTGTTCTTGATTCGCTTTCTAACATATATTTACTAATTAAACATTATTTATTTTATACTAATTTAAGGATTACTAATTTTTTACGAATATACGAATCTGCGTGAAGGTTGACGGTTAAGTAAATTCGTAGGCAATTCGTAATAATTATTTCAATTTAATACATACATTTTTTGGTTCCGTAAAAAAGTCTAATGCTTCAAAACCGCCTTCACGACCAACTCCCGATGATTTAACGCCTCCAAATGGCGTGCGTAAATCGCGCAACAACCAACAGTTAATCCAAACAATTCCAGTGTGTAAATTCATTGCTACACGATTTGCTTTAGTAATGTCTTGTGTCCAAACTGTTGATGCCAATCCATATTGAGTTGAGTTTGCATATTTCATCACTTCTTCTTCATTATCAAAAGGCATAATGGTTACAACGGGTCCAAATATTTCTTCTTGATTCGTTCTGCAATCAAACGCCAAGCCTTCAATAATGGTTGGCGCTAAATAATAACCATTCTCAAATTCGCCACTAACATTAACAGAGACTCCGCCACATAAAACCGTACCGCCTTCTTGTTTTGCTAATTCCACATAAGATAAGATTTTTTCCATGTGCGATTTAGAAACAACAGCACCAATCTTTGTTTTACTATCCATTGGCGCACCAACCGTTAGCTTTTGAGTTTTAGCAACGAAGTCTGTTTTGAATTTTTCATAAATAGATCTCTCAACAAAAATACGAGAACCACACAAGCATATTTGTCCTTGATTTGCAAAGGAAGATAACATAGTTGTTGCTAACATTTTATCATAATCACAATCAGCAAAAATGATGTTAGGGTTTTTTCCACCCAATTCTAAAGATAATTTCTTAAACATTGGTGCTGCTATACTGGCAATGTTTGCGCCTGTTTTAGTACCTCCTGTAAATGAAATTAATGGAACATCTTTATGACTCACGATAGCGTTACCAACCTTATGGCCAAAACCATGTACGATATTTAAAACACCTTTTGGTAAACCTGCCTTAATGCAAATTTCAGAAAGCAAATAAGCAGTCATAGGAGTTATCTCCGAAGGCTTAGCCACAACGGTACAACCAGCTGCCAAAGCAGGAGCAATTTTCCAACTAAATAAATACAGCGGTAAATTCCAAGGAGAAATACATCCTGCCACACCAGCAGGTTGACGCAAGGTATAATTAATAGCAGTATCTTCCATGCTATGCGCATGTGCGGCATAATGTAAAATACCAGTTCCGTAAAAATGAAAATTAGCGGCAGCACGAGGAATATCAACCGTTTCAGCTAAATGCAAAGGTTTACCATTATCTAAACTTTCGGCAACGGCTAACTCATGTAATTGCTCTTCGATTAAAGAGGCAATTTTTAAAAGGTATTTTGATCGTATATCTTTTGGTGTGATACTCCATGTTTTAAATGCTTCTTTAGCAGCCACAATAGCCACTTCTGCATCACGCTCATCACTATCAGGAATTAACGAATAGACGATGCCTCGAGAAGGGTCGTAATTATCTATATATTGCTGGGAAGCTGGCTCTACCAACTCACCATTAATGTAGTTTTTTAATTTAAACATGTCGTGAAAATAAGTTTACTAAAGTAACAAAAATGACGCATATATTTTGGTTAAATTCAGTCCAAAAAACTGTTTTTTAACCTGTTATTACCTAATTTAAAATGCTATTTTTTCAAAGGGATATGCATTAAATGTTCCAATAGCTTTCGCAATCACAACATCATGTCTATTTGTACAAATAATATCTCCACTTGAAACGATAATGCGATTACCAGCATGTTCCACTTTTCCTATTCCCATCAATTGATCGTGTAATAGAGAAGGCGTTAAATAATTTATTTTAAATTCAACCGTTGATACTATTTTTTGTTGTTCAACAACTTTAGAAAGTGCTGCAACGCCTAATACACCATCCATTAATGCTGCTATAACACCGCCATGTGCTGCTCTTGGAGTTGATAAATGATCTTGGGTAATAGTCAAAAAATAATGAACCAACCCAGGCTCAATGATTTTAAAATCCATTCCAAGTATTTTACCAAAGTTATTATTGGCAATATATTTTTCTATGATGGTCATCTTTTGTTTTAGTTAAGAAAATAAATTAATAATATCATCTTTTTTTAATTGCTTCAATACAGCATTGTCAATATTAATGATATCATCGCTTACGGCTTTCTTTTTAGCTTGTAGAGCTAATATTTTTTCTTCAATAGTATCTTTACAAATTAATTTATAAGCAAACACATTTTTTGTTTGACCAATTCTATGTGTTCTGTCAATGGCTTGTTGCTCAGCCGCTGGGTTCCACCAAGGATCAAATAAAAACACATAATCAGCTTCGGTTAAGTTTAAACCAAAACCACCAGCTTTTAAACTTATTAAAAATACTTTTACGTTTTCATTAGTTTGAAATTCATTAACTAATTCTTGCCTATTAGTTACTTCTCCCGTAATTTTTACTGTTTTTATTTTATGTTTTTTCAAATCTTCTTCTAAAATATCAAGCATGCTACTAAAAAAAGAAAACACTAAAACTTTATGATTTTCGGAGACAAGCTCTTCTATGTTTTCAATTAATAAATCCGTTTTAACACTACTCACTCTGCTGTAATCGGCATCTTGCAATAGTTTGGTTGAATTGCAAATTTGTCGTAATTTTAATAAGCCTTGCAAGACGTCCATGCCTGCTTTTGCCAATCCAATCGAATCAATTTTTTTAATTAAATCGTTCCTGATTTTTTCTTTATAGTGTTCGTAAACACGGCGCTGGTCGGTAGCCATTTCGCAATACAAAATGGTTTCTGTTTTTTCTGGTAAGTCTTTAGCAACTTGTTGTTTTTTTCGATTTAAAATAAAAGGATAAATTATTTTTTTTAATTGCGAAGCGCTATTTACATCTTGGTTTTTATCAATTTGATAAGCATACGTTTGCTTAAAATACTCGGCAGAACCTAGCATACCAGGATTTACAAAATCCATTTGCGAATATAAATCGAGGGTACTATTTTCAATTGGAGTTCCTGTCATTACAAACTTATTTTTTGCATTTAAAGTTTTAACCGATTTTGCAATTTGGGAAGAGTGATTTTTAATGGCTTGGCTTTCATCTAAAACAATAACATCAAAATGAGTTTCTTTTAAAAGCTCAGTATCGATGCGGCACAAACCATAAGTAGTAATCGTTAAATTAAATTTACTAAAATTTATTTTTTTATCATTTCTGTTTGAACCAACATGTTTATGATATTTTACACCTGTTGTAAATTTATTTATTTCGTTTTCCCAATTAAAAATTAACGACGTTGGCATGACTACCAAAGCACAAAATTTTTTATTTTTATTTACTTGATTTTGAATAAATGCTAACATTTGTACAGTTTTTCCGAGTCCCATATCATCGGCAAGGCAACCTCCCCAATTAATGCTTTGCAAATAGTTTAACCAATTATAACCTTGTAGTTGATAATCGCGTAAATCAGCTTTTAAATTTTTAGGGGCTTTATCGTCAGTAAATTCTTTTGCGTTTTTTAATGAAGCAATTTTATTTTGAAATTTAATAATATTTTCATTATTTGTGATTTCTTCGCTAATGTCATCTAAAGCTGATGCTTGAAAGGCATTTACATCAATACCACCATTTTTATTTAATTTCCCTACATTAAATAAGCCTTTGTATTTACTTAACCATTCATCTGGTATTATACCAATACTTCCATCATTTAATTTAACGTATTGTTGTTTGTTTATAATAGAAGTTCGTAAATCATTTATGCTTAAGATTTGATTTCCAAATTTAACCTCAACTTTAATATCAAACCAATCTGTTCGGCTACCTGCGGTAATTGTTATTTTAGGCTTATTAGCATTGTAATTAAATTTAGTTAAGTTTTTATTGCCCTGTACTTCAATGTTTTTATCGTTGAGTGTTTCATAAAATTTAAGTAGCCAGTTTTGATTTAACACTTCGTTATTTGGTAATACAAAAAAAGAAGCGTCATCTTGTTCTAAAAATAAAGGATGTAATGTTTTTACAAATTCATAATGTTCTTTTTCAAATTCTAAGTTTCGTTGAAATTGCTTGGTATTTGAGCCTTCTGTAACTAAAATATATTTGCCCGAATTAAAATCAATTTCTTTTTCGATAGTGTCGTAAACATAATTAAACGTAGGAGTAATAATTAAATTACTTTCACTTTCGTTAAGATACACTTTTGTTTCAATTTTATCTTCAACTAAGGTTTCAATTGGTTTTTGATTAAATGTTTTATCAATGTATGCTGTAACGTGTTCTTGAGCAGGAAACAAATAAGTATTGTAAATATTTTCGTATTGATTAAGATGCCATTTAATAAATGGATGTCTCTCAAAAGCCTTGTTATAATTAGTATCCATTGGATTTAACAAATACATCGTATTTTGGCTTAGTACAAAAAATACCTGATTTTTAACGTGTTTTAATGGGACTTTATTTACAATAAATTGTGGTTTTACGGTAAAAAAACAATCTCCTTCTTTTTCTACAATCAAGTTTAATTCTGCCCTATCATTACTCAATATAATTGGCTGAGCTTTCTCAATATCAAAATTATCTTTTTCGTCAATGTAGTTTTTAGAATTTTTTATTTTAGAAAAAAACTTTGAAAAGCGCTGCCTAAATAATTCAAACTCATCCTGTGCATTTGCTGAATCTATATTGTACAATATTTCATTTATACCGATTAAATAGCCTAAATTTTCAATCTCTTCGCTACTAATTCCCATCTTATTTAGGCGCACCAAGGAAAAGTCCCTATCTAACACATACTCAAAACGTTTTGAAATCGTACCATTTTTATTAAACTTACAAAGTATTGGTGTAATATTAAAATAAGGAAATTTAGCTACTTTAGTTTGCCAAACATATATTAAAAAAGTTTCTTCTTTTTGAATTGTTTTTTGAGTGAAATTTAAGTTTCTAAAATTTTTGGTTGGTTTAATGTATTCTAACTTTACAAATTCCGAAATAGGTTGAAGTTTTTTATCTTTGGGCAATAATGTTAAACTATACCCGGAATATCTATCACCTTTTAAATTTAACTCAAAGAAATCTTCCAGGTCTGGTTCATCGCCACTAAATCCATAACGTTTAGAATCTTTATTTATTAAGCTTTCATAGTCTAATAAAGTTTTCAATAGTGTGAGATATTGATTTCCTAAATGCATTACCATTGCAGTAATATGTGGGCAAAATTTTCCTGATGCATGTTGCTGACAATTACAATGATGATTTTTTGTATCATCACTGTTAAGGTTTAACGTGGCGTAGTATGTTTCGCCCCTCGAACGCCAATCTGAATCAAACTCCCATTTTATTTCATTTTTTGAAACTGCTATAATTTTATTATTGTAATTACTTAGATATTCGTTTGCCTTATTCCTATCTGTATTGTTAGCACAAAAACTTTCCCAAGTTGTGGCATTAATTTCATTTACTCTTATAATATTAGGAATGCCTTTAATACTCTTTTGTTTTTCAACGACGTCAGCTTTATTAGTCTTACTTTCTTTTTTCAAAATTGAGTTAATCCTCAACATCATCGCTACACCAATAATATGTTTACAATGGTCTATATCATCAATACATGCAGGGCAAGTACAACTCGCACTCCAACAATCATTTTTAATAGCTAACGTAATTTTATATGTTTTTCTGTAATTATTTTCGCTTTGCACCAATGCTGTATAGCTATTTGGCTCGTTAGCGGCTTTCACATCAATATCACAGTTTTGATATACCGAGTTACCTTTACTTCGCATGTGTATATCATGCTTTTGTATGAAATTATCTAATGTTTCCATTGTTATGAAAAAAAACCCTTAAATAATTAGTATTTAAGGGTTTTGATTAAGTTGTGAGAAAATTAAGCTTCTTGTGCTACTTTTGGAGCAGCTGCTAAAATTTCTTCATTAGCTGCTGAAGCATATTGTTCGAAGTTTTTCAAGAACTGTCCAGCTAAATTTTGAGCAGTTTTATTAAATGCTTCTTTATCTTTCCACGCATTTTTTGGTTCTAATATTTCTGCTGGAACATCAGGACAAGATTTAGGGAATTTTAAACCAAAATAAGGCGTTGTGCCGTATTCTACTTTATCTAACTGACCGTTTAATGCCGCTGTAATTAAAGAACGAGTGTAAGATAATTTAATACGACTACCAACGCCGTATGCACCGCCTACCCAGCCAGTATTTAATAACCAAACATTCACGTTGTTTTTCTTCAATTTATCACCTAATAACTCAGCGTATTTTGTTGGATGTAATGGCAAAAATGCTTTTCCAAAACATGCAGAGAACGTTGTTGTAGGCTCCGTAATACCCATTTCAGTTCCTGCTACTTTAGCAGTGTAACCCGAAATAAAATTATACATCGCTTGCCCGGTTGTTAATTTAGATATTGGAGGCAATACACCAAATGCATCACAAGTTAAAAAGAAAATATTTTTAGGTATATCACCAATTGCCGGAGTTACAGCATTATCAATATAATTAGCGGGGTAACTAACACGTGTATTTTCTGTGCGCGAAATATCTGCGTAGTTTACCGTTGTTGTTCCTTCGTAGAAATTTATGTTTTCTAATAATGAACCAAATTTAATAGCTGAAAAAATTTGAGGTTCTTTTTCTGCGGTTAAATCAACGCATTTTGCATAGCAACCACCTTCAAAGTTAAATACTGATTTATCAGCCCAACCATGCTCATCATCACCAATTAATTTACGATTTGGATCAGCAGATAAAGTTGTTTTTCCTGTTCCTGATAAACCAAAGAAAATAGCTGTATCGCCATCTTTACCAATGTTTGCAGAGCAGTGCATTGATAACACTTTTTTCTCGTGTGGTAAAATATAATTTAATACAGCAAAAATTGATTTTTTAATTTCACCTGTATAAGCCGTTCCGCCAATTAAAATTGTTTTTTTAGTAAAATTGATAATAGCAAAATTATGTTGACGAGTTCCATCAATTTTAGGATCCGCTTTAAATCCGGGAGCGTTAATAATTACCCACTCTTGTTTGAACGATTTAATTTCCTCGGTTGTAGGACGTAAAAATAAATTGTATGAAAATAAATTACTCCAAGCATATTCGTTTACAACACGGATATTAATACGATATGTAGGATCTGCGCATGCATAAGCATCTCTAACCCAAACTTCTTTATTACCTAAATAAGCTAACATGCGGTTATGCAAGGCATCAAATTTATCAGCTTCAAAGCGGTTATTGACATCACCCCACCAAACACTATCTTTGGTGTTTTCATCATAAACAACAAATTTATCTTTAGGCGAACGACCTGTAAATTCACCAGTATCAACTGCTAAAGCGCCAGTATCTGTTAATGAACCTTGTCCGCGAACAATTACTTCTTCTATAAGTTCTGAAGGATGCAAATTCCAATAAGCCATCTCTACGTTAGCAAGACCTAATTGGGCAACGGAAGCATCATGTGCTTTTAATCCTATTTCATTCATAATAAAAATGTTAGTTTTTAGTTAGGGTGCAAATTTAGTAAAATTATGTGCTTTTTTTGAGATGATTTTCCACAATTTGAAGATGAAATCTTTGTTTTTGTTGAAAAAAACATTTTTTATTCGGCTATCGTAAATATTTTGTGGACTATTTTTTTATTTCTATCTTTTTCCATAGATGAAAAAGAAACAATCACGCCTTGGCGTGACTAGTCAAAAATATGCACCACGCTCCTCACGGAATTCTACGGATTTTACGCTCCGCTAAATCCTTGAATTCTCGTTTAACAATTATTTATTATTGTTTTTTATTTGTCATGTTGATTACGCTATCGCTAATTCACCGCCACTCTGCTCTCATTTTTGACAGCCCACGCTCTTGTTCTATTCAGCATTTTATTAAATATAATTTCATTAGTGTCCGATTAAAAACTGATTATCATGGCTAAAGCCCTTATTTTACTGGGCATCATAACCCCCGACTTAAGTCTGGGGTTACTAAATGTATCCCATTCATTTTGTGGACTTTAGTCCACTATCTCGGACAATAATGATATAATTTATTTCGCTCATCAGAAACGCTTAAAAAGGCTATCTAATTGTAGCAATTTTATTCACTAAGTTTTTAGTATAACCTTTTATTCATACTCCTTAGGTTAGATACGGAATAAGGGCTAACGATTAAAAATTATACCTGTCTCTGGGAAAGAAATACTTAATTAATTAAAAAATTAAGGGCATAAAAAAAGCAGAACATAATGTTCTGCTT
>JAYVDU010000397.1:0-3608 GCA_043749245.1 Bacteroidota bacterium
TTCTGGGTTACCAACCAATACCCATTGATTTGGATAATTAGTCTTAATTTGTTCTACTGTTAAAATCTCCATGAATTAATTATTTTTACAAAAATACGCTTTGAATTTGCATTGTACAAATTATTTTTTTTTGCTAACAAATATTTTGAATGCTATATTTTGAAATTAATAATTTAAACACTAAATTTGTAATCAAATAAAATAAATACTCGATAAACCTAAAATAAGTAACCTTTCATGAAAAATTACTATTATTTTTTGTGCTTTGTATTTTGCTCATTTTTGAGTTGTAATAAACAATCGGCAACTGCGAGCCAAAAACTAACCAACTTAAAAGCCTATGAAGGCGATTACACTTGTTCTTTGGTTATTACAAATACTGAAACTCTTAATCTAACTCTAAAAGTAATTGATGAAAATACAGTTGAAATGAATTTTAAAGGAACCAATGTTCCTTATAATTTACTCGACAATACAGTTTTTAATTACGATTCTAAAGTAAACGGAAATGCTACTGAATATCCATCTGTTGGTTCAACTGGTTTTGCTGTTAATATACCAGAATCAAAAATGAATTTTACAATTCCAAAATATGGTAGTGTTCAATTTACTTTAAGTGGTTCCTATGAATTTAAAGCTGGCTCAATTATAGGTGCAAACCAATTTACGCTCATTCAAAAACCAATTCAGTTTGTTGGCTATATTTTCTCTAAAAAATAAATACTCATTAAATCTAAACTAATTGATATTTTATGAAAAATTACCTTTATTTTTTTTGTTTTGTAATATCTCAAATTTGTGTTTCTACAAATTCTACTGCACAAGTTAGTGCTTATTCTCGGACTTATCAAGGTCAAAACCAAACCGCTAATTATAATTGGAATTTAATTGCTGATGTGATTCAGCGTAAACAAGCTCACTATGATTTTAATCAAAAAAGACTGATTGATGCTGGTCATCTTATAACCGATGATAAATTATACGAACATGATGTAACCGATAATACTTGTGCTGCAGAAATGATAAGTATTTTAGCTCGAATCATAACTATACAGAAACTCGATCCAGATTTGGCTTTATACGATGTTGAAATCACTTCTATTGAAAACGATTTATATAAATCTCTAAATGATTTTTTAAAAAGAACAAAATAGTATTTTAAAAGGGAATTGCTGAGACCCTAAATAGTTGCCGTAAATATTTACAATTTTATTTTATGAAAAAAATACTTTTTTTAGTTTTTATTTTATTTTCATTGGTAAATTTAAACGCACAAACCTATTATGGTGGTGGCAAACATACAAGTAGTCATGGAGGATATTATTCTGGAGGAGTTGGAAGTTCACACAAAGGAGGACACTACATTAATGCAAATACTAACAATCAATATGGAGTGCATAAAACTTATCCAAGTTACAATATAAGCCCATCTCAATCATCTTATCCTCAACAGAATTATAATCAATATCATAAATCTTATTCTAATTACCGAAGAAGATTTAGATAAATTCCCATTAAAAATAAAATTAAATAGACCTTCATGAAAAATTATTACTATTTTTTGTGTTTTGTATTTTGCTCATTTTTTAGCGCTGCTTCTATAAATAAAATAGAAGCACAAAATAAGTTCAATCAATATTATTGGAATAAGTATCGAAACAATGATATAAGCCCCATGAAGATTATTAAAGCTCTTGACGATAGTAAACTAGTTTTTGTTGACAATGGGGCTGGAAAAAATATTAAGAGTGTAAAAGCTTTGATTCTTCAAATTACAGATGTTGAGTTAACACAATATAAAGTTTATGGTCAAAATTTTTGCTCAAGAAAACATGAAGAAATGTTCACATTGTACAATCTTTACTACAATAAAGTGACAAGAGAGTTTTTTGATGAAAATTGTATGGAACTAATTTGTTTAATGTTACTAGATGGGACACTTAAAGAAGAACAATAGTTTATAATAAAAATCATCATGAATAGATTTATCCCAGTATTTTGTTTATTATTCTCATTTGCAGCTTTGAAAGCTCAAGTACGTTTGGGTTATACGGAATCTCAAATCAGAAAAGAGTTTCCAGAAAAGATATGGGAAAGACTTCTCGATAATGGAGAAATGTGTATAAATTCTAATTTTAGATTGGGAGAATATTGGTATTTTTTTTCTGCTGCTACAAATTTATGTTATGGAGTAACAGAAATACCCTTTAGTAATGCAAATCTAAATGAACAAGTGGAATATAATAACAGACATTATGTTGTAACTTCAGAAACTTCTTGGACTGTATATCAAGAAGATGGAGGAATTTTCTACATAAAATTAGTATATCTTGACGCTATGAAAAAAAATGTTTTCAATCATACTTACTTAAAACAATAATCAAATAATAAATTGTTCAATGGAAATTAATTTACAAATTGCCCTAAACGAAGCAGAATTGTTTTACAAAATAAATTCACCTCTCCAAGTAATAGCTTTGCATAGAACTGCTACATGTTTTACAATTAAATGTTATGATCCACTTTGTAATTTCGACTGCACCAATAGTTGCGATCTTGAGTTAGGGGAGACAATTTATTCAAAATACCCTATGGCTATAGAAATTACAAAAGAACAATTTATTGAAATTTGTGACCCGCTCGAACCAGCTGGAAAAAAAAACCGTGAATATATATAGTTCACTGATTTTGTTTCTTGTCCCTTAATTCAATACCTTTCTTTTGTCCTTCGGGCAATAAATTAAATTGTTTTTCTAATTCTTTTGGTTGAGTTATCAGCGTATCAGCTACCATATTTATCAAAACAAAAAGCTTCGATGCAGTTTCTACATCATCTACTAAATCTATTTGACCAGGATGGACTGCATTATTACCGACAACTCGTACAATATCTAAAGCTCTTTGAATTTGAACAGGTAAACCTTTAGCTACCAATTTTCCTATATCTTCATTGATATTATTTCCAGATTCTCCAAGATGTTTACATAGTTTTTGAACACAAAGTCTTAATAATGCAGCAGCTCCTCTAGGAGATTTATTTAAAATATCACCTGCTTCTTCGTAATCTCTTATAATGTCTTCGGGCAAATCTGTATTTGGTAGAGGTGCGATTCTAATATTTGGGTAAATCATATTTCCATTTTTCCAAATCGAGATTTCATAACAGTGGCTACATGTACAAGACCTTAATTGAGTTTGTACGGTCCCATTGATATAGCCGATAAAAAACTCTCCCCAATTATGATGAGAAAATGCTCCACAATAAGGACAATTGAAAGCTTTTAAGGAAATTTTAGGCTGTACGTATTGATTATTCATAATTTTATTTTAAATGTTCAAAAATGACTAATTTTTCAAATCGCTCGCAACAAGTCTTCCAACTAAAAACGCGCAACGCTCGTGCAAGTCACCGCTCGCCAACCATGTGTCTCAAAAACGCGTAACGCTTGTGCAACGTCTTCAGACTTGCACAGAGTATCGGGTCGTCTCCTGACGACCACTAAAAAATTACTTTTTATGATTTAAAAATAAAAAACAAGATTTGGCGAACTTAAGTTAAAACTCTAAAAAATTATAAATTATTCCGCGCTGCCTCATTTTTAAACTTT
>JAYVDU010000398.1:0-3607 GCA_043749245.1 Bacteroidota bacterium
CAATTGACCTGGACAAAAGTGGGGCTTATAGTTTTACTTTCCACAAAAATAAAATAAAAGGAAATTACAATATGATTGTAAAATCACTTGACGACAGCACTATAGAACCTTTAACTTTACAGTTTTACGGAAAATAGAAATTTTAAACTAAACAATAAAAAATAAATTATCTAAAAAACACCATCATCGCTACTTGCCTACTTTAGCCGTTGTTGGTATTTTCACCAACGAGAGATTTCATTTTAAAATAGTAGTGGTATAAAACTGTATAGGATTATTTGCATGATGTAATTTTAGTATACTTCAAATATAATCAAATAACATACGAATTAAAACGATTTGAAATTTATGCAGGTTGTGAAAACATATTTGATTTTAGGCAGAAACAGCCGATTCTAAGTTGGCAAGATCCGTTCAGTAAATACTTTGACACATCTTCCGTTTGGGGGCCAATGAGAGGGCGAGAATCCTATTTGGGGATAAGGTGGAAATTGAAGTAGGATTTATAGAACGCACCCTTAATAAAAAAAGGTCGGGAATCCGACCTTTTTTATTCACTAATACCTAAATACCATCAACAAGCTATTTAGAAAACATTATTTATAGCTATCTTTACACACGATGAAACTTTTTCTAAATAAAATACTTGTTGTCATAATTGGGATATGCTTTCTTTCGGCATACTTCGAGTTTAATGATGCGGAGAAAAAACAGAATTATGAAAAGGAAACACACACATCCATTTCCGCTGAAAAACAAACATCAAATTTCTCAATTAAAAAGATTGATAAAAATTCAATTGTTTTTTTAAATATTGAAACAATTATTTCAAAACACTTTTCTGAAAAACAAACAGCTAAAGTTTATCCTCTCTTTCCAATAATTACCCAACAATTATTTCTCAAGTATTCGGTTTTTCTCATTTGATTTTATGCTTTTTTTATTGGAGTGCTAATTAGAAGCACTCTTTATTTCTACGCATAAAAACAAATGATATTTCAAAATGAGAAACCTGATATTAGCATTGCTATTTATAGCAAATTGCACATACGCACAAAACATCTTTAAAGTTAAGGTTATTGACGAACAAATTCAACAAAGCATTCCTGGTGCAATTGTACAAATTGAAAACACCAATATTACCGTAAGCACAGATTCATTGGGATTTGCAGAACTAAAAAACATTCCTGATGGAGAACAACAACTGCAATGCAGTTTCATCGGTTATAGAAAGTACGTAACAAAAATTACGTTTCCTTATACAAAAGCTCAACCGTTTGTTATTGAATTAGAATCGCAATCCGAAGAACTTAATGAGGTTGTTGTTTCAACAACGCGTGGCAACAGGACTATTTCTGACATTCCCACCCGTATTGAATTAATCAACGGTGAGGAGTTGGAAGAAAAAATCTCTATGCAACCAAGCAATATCAAAATGATATTATGTGAGAGTACAGGCATTCAAACACAGCAAACATCGGTATCATCAGGCAACACCACTATTCGTATTCAAGGCTTGGACGGACGATACACGCAGATACTTAAAGATGGACTTCCTCTATATTCAGGCTTTGCAGGTGGATTAAGTCTGTTACAAATACCGCCATTAGATTTAAAACAAGTGGAAGTGGTTAAAGGTTCTGCGTCTACATTATATGGTGGTGGGGCTATTGCAGGACTTATCAATCTAATCCCAAAAGAGCCAACGCAAGAAAGAGAATTTACAATTTTAGCCAACGGTTCAAGTGCGTTAGGTTTAGATTTAAGCACGTTCTACGCTCAACGATTTAAAAAATTCGGCTTAACATTGTTGGGAAGCAAAAATTCTAATGGAGCCTACGACCCATCAGGCAATGGCTTTTCAGCTATTCCGAAATTTAACCGATACAGTTTTAATCCGAAATTGTTTTATTATTTCAATGAGAGAACAAAGTTAAAATTCGGTATTGATGGAAATACCGAAAGACGAACAGGTGGAGATATGCAATACCTCAAAAACAAAGGCGATAGCATTCATTCCTACTATGAGCAAAACGATTCTAAACGATTAACCTCTCAATTAGGCTTTGAACACAAGATAAATTCAAATTCAAGTTTCAATATTAAAAACAGCGTAAGCTGGTTTGACCGTACAATTAAACAACAAGCGTATGAATTTGGCGGCAATCAATTATCAACTTTCAGCGAGGTTAATTATATTAATCACAAACAACGTAGCGAATGGATAACTGGCTTAAATGTTTGGACTGACCAATTTAATGAACGCAATAATAATGTAAACAGAGTAAGAAATTTTAGTAGTGTTACTACTGGTGGTTTTATTCAAAATACGTTTAATGTAAAAGAATGGTTTGTTTTAGAAAGTGGTTTACGACTTGATTATGCAATGGTAAAATCTGCCAATAATGGCAACTACAACGATTATTTTGTTTTACCAAGATTATCAGCCTTGTTTAAAATAAACGCCAAAATAACATCGAGAATTGGCGGAGGATTAGGCTACAAAACACCAACCGTATTTAATGAAAAAGCAGAAGAACAAGTTTTTAAAAATGTTCAGCCAATTAACTTTAACAAAGTAAAAGCTGAACGCAGTTATGGTGCAAATGCAGACATCAATTATCGAACATCATTTGCTGATGAGTGGACATTCAGTATCAATCAAATGGTGTTTTATACCTTCCTAAATAAGCCATTGGTATTTAATAAAGATAGTTTAGCAAACAATATTTATAGTTTTGAAAATGCCAATGGACACATTGATGCTTATGGTACAGAAACAAATATCAAAATTGGCAAAGGTTGGTTTAAAGCCTATTTGGGATATACTTATGTGATGGCTCAAACTCATTATGATGGGGCATTTATGCAAGTACCATTAACTGCGAACAATCGGGTAAATTTTACTTTGTTAGTTGAAAAAGAAAAGAAATTTAGAATTGCCTTTGAAGCCTTTTATGTTAGTCCGCAACAATTGAATAACGGTTTAAAAAGTCCCGATTATTGGATTACTGGAATATCAGCAGAAAAAAAATGGAAACATTTTAGTTTGTTTGTTAATGTAGAAAACTACACGGACACTCGCCAAACCCGATTTGGCTCAATATACACAGGTACAGTTACCAATCCGCAGTTTAATCAAATATACGCCCCTTTGGATGGTTTTATTTTTAATGGCGGAATAAAGATAAATTTATAACCATGAAAATAATAACAAGAAATATTTGGGTACTCTCAATCGTTAGTTTGTTTACTGATGTAGCAAGTGAAATGCTTTATCCTGTAATGCCAATTTATTTAAAAACAATAGGCTTCTCTATTATTTTAATTGGAGTATTAGAAGGCTTTGCAGAAGCCATAGCAGGCTTAAGCAAAGGCTATTTTGGTAATTTAAGCGATAACAAAGGAAAGCGTTTGCCATTTGTTCAAATAGGATATGCCTTTAGTGCTATTTCAAAACCAATGATGGCAATATTCGTTTATCCAATGTGGATATTCTTTGCACGAACCATTGATAGATTGGGTAAGGGTGTGAGAACTGGAGCAAGGGACGCTTTATTATCTGACGAAGCAACACCACAAACAAAAGGCAGAGTATTTGGCTTCC